>JBBTYY010000051.1:0-10508 GCA_038061615.1 Patescibacteria group bacterium
TGTCTTTTTCGTCTTGATTTTCCGCCCATTCCAACTTTTCTTCTTTCCCTAATTCTTGCATCACGAGTCAAAAATCCTTTTTTTCTAAGGACAGATCTGTGTTTTTCGCTGTCAAGCCTTAAAAGCGCACGGGATATTCCAAGAATCAATGCATCAAGTTGGGAACTTACTCCTCCTCCTGAAACTTTTACAGTAAAAACATACTTTCCAATGGTATTAGTAATATGAAGCGGCTCCAAATATTTTGCTTTTTGGACTTGACTTGAAAAATATTCCTCGATTTTTTTGCCGTTTACTATTATATCTCCTTTTTTTAGTTCGGCACTTGCGCTTGGATAAAGTCTTATTCTGGCAACCGCTTCCTTTCTTTTTCCAACAGCATAAATAAACTCTTTAGATTTTTTTTGAACTACTTCTTCTTCCCCGCTTTCTATTTTTTTTCTTGGCATAGTTTAATTTTTATTTAATTTATCGGTATAAGGATGACTTTCATCTCTGTACACAAAAAGTCTTGTAAGCATTCTATCTCTGAGTTTATTCTGCGGCAACATTCCTTTTACAGCATGGCGGATAATTTCTTCCGGTTTTGAATCTTTAAGTTCTTTAAAAGTCTGCGCCCTAAAGCCCCCAGGGTATCCTGAATGTCTGTAATATTTTTTATCTGTCTCTTTTTTTCCGGTGACGCTTACGCCCGAAGCATTTATTACAACAATATAATCTCCGCAATCTAAATTTCTAACATAATAGGGCTTTGACTTTCCCATTAGAAGTTTGGCAATTTCAGAAGAAATTCGACCCAATATTTTTCCATTAACATCTACCAGATGCCATGACCTTTTAATATCTGTGGCTTTCGTAGGTTTAGTTGTTTTATCCATATTTTATTCTTGCAACCTCTGAATCACTGAACTATTTTGAAACACTGAGTTTCTTTTTCTGTGTTTCAGTTTTTTTTCTGCGTTTCTGTGGTTGCACTTTTTTATTCTCCTTAGATGTTTTTCTGATAGGTTTCTTTGTTTTTTTTGTTTTTGAGTTTTTTGGAACTTCTTTTTCAGCTTCCCCTAGAACTCCTTTTTCTACCCATTCCATTATAACCATCGGTGCATGATCGGAAACTCTTTTTCCAAGTCTTATTATTCTTGTGTATCCGCTTTTTCTATTCTTAAATCTTGGAACAATCTTCCTGATTAATTTTTCTAAAGCAACAGGCGATAAAGATTTTGTAAGAAATCTTCGGGCGAAGTTTTCATTCTTTTTAACTTTCGTAATAAGTTTATCAACATCTCCCTTAATGGCTTTTGCCTTGGCCTCTGTTGTTTTAATTCTCTCCTTAAGAACCAAAGAAGATATTAAGCTTTTAAACAAAGCTTTTCTTTCTTTAATGTCTCTTTTTAACCTTCTGCCAAAAACATTTTTTCTCATAATAAAATCTCAAGTCTCAAATCGCAAAGCTCAAAACTACAAGGCAAATCTAAAATCTTTGAAGGTTTGAGATTTATAGATGTGGATTTGACATTTGAGATCTAAAATTTAAGATTTGACTTACTCTGGTAACTCTATCCCTTTGCTTTTAAGCTTATCTTGAATAATCGCAATCGATTTACCTCCCATATTTCTCATAGACATTAATTCTTTTCTTGAAACAGCAAGAAGATCCGAGAAAGTTTCTATTTTTCCGTTTCTTAAGCTGTTATATATTCTGGTTGGAAGATCTAATTCATCAATTGTAAAACGCAGAACATTTTCCGCAATAGAGGGCGCAGAAGAAGAACTCACCTGCGAAGGGCTTGCTTTGGGTTGAAAGATTTGGGAAAAATAAGAAACAAGAATTCTTCCCGCTTCCTCAAGTGCGGCTCTAGGAGAAACAGCACCGTTAGTCCATATCTTAAGTATCAGTTTGTCTAAATTTGTCTGTCTTCCAACACGAGTTGCAGAAACTTCATAATTTACTCTTCTAACAGGAGTGAAAATTGCATCGGTTGGAATAACACCCACTGTTGAAACTTTTCTCTCTTCTGCCAAGGAATATCCTAGCCCTTTTTCTACGGTTAGCTCCATATCAAGCTTTGCTTTTTTATCGCTTAAGTATCCCAAATAATGATCTTTATTTACCATCTCTACATCTTCCGGAAGATCGAGACTCGAAGCTGTAATTTTTTTAGGACCCTTAACGGAAAGCTTAATCGTACTTGTGGTTTTTGAATCTAACAAGCGAAGGTTTAAACCTTTTATGTTAAGCAGAAGATCAACAACATTCTCCTTAAGACCGGGTACTGTAGAAAACTTATGTCTCACCCCTGAGATTTTAATAGATGTAACGGCTGCTCCAGGAGTGGATGATAGAAGAACCCGCCTTAAAGCATTTCCCAAAGTATGACCGTATCCAGGCTCAAGCGGCTCAATTATAAATTCTCCAAAGTCTTTTTCTATCTTTTCTTCTTTTATTTTTAGAATTGGATCAAGCATAAAAAAGTATTCTAACACTATCGGGAATAATATTCAATGATCAGTTGTAAATTAAAGGGTACCTGTAGATCATCTTTTTTAGGATATCTTACTAATCTACCTAAGTCTCCTTTTTTTTCCAAAAAAGATAAAACTTCGTTATTTTTCTCTTCTAAAATTTTTGAAACATTTGCCGTTTTTTTAATTTTTGGAGAAAGAGAAATTACGTCATCTATCTTAACTGAGTAGGAAGGAATATTCACCTTTTTTCCATTAACAAGAACGTGCCTATGCGAAACGAGTTGGCGAGCCATTGTTCTTGTCTTTGCAAGTCCAAGTCTATAAACAACATTATCGAGTCTTGTTTCAAGAAGAGACATTAGAATTTCTCCCGTATCTCCTTTTCTCCCGGATGCCGAGTTTATTAATCTTTTAAATTGTCTTTCTAAAATTCCGTATGTTGCCTTAACTTTTTGTTTTTCTCTAAGCTGGAGACCGTATTCCGAAAGCCTCTTATGTCTTTTTCGGCCGTGCTGCCCCGGAGGAATATTAAGGCGTCTTTTAAGACTTGCAGAGTTTTTGTCTAATATATTTATTCCCTCTCGCCTTGCTAATCTATGTTTAGGACCTGTATATCTAGCCATAATTCCTTTAGATTCTCCTTTTTTTCTTTGGTCTTGGGCCATTATGCGGAATAGGCGTAATATCCGAGATTAAAGAAATTGATAAGCCGCCTGTTCTTATTGCCCGCAATGCCGAATCTCTTCCGGATCCCGGACCCTTTATATAAACATCCACGGTTTTTAAGCCTTTTTCGGCGGCTTTTCTAACGGCGTTCTCAACAGCGATTGTTGCAGCATATGGAGTAGATTTTCTTGTCCCCTTAAATCCCGAGGACCCCGAAGATCCCCAGGAAATTGCATCCCCTTCTCTATTCGTAATTGTGATTAATGTATTATTAAAGGTTGCAGTAATATACGCCCGTCCATGTTCAGAAACTACAACTCCAGCCTTTTTTTTGGTTTTGATTGGTGATGTTTTTGATATTTTTGATATTTTTTCTGCCATATTCTATTTTTTATCGGTTACAATCCCCATTTTTGCTGCTACTTCTTTTTTAATTGCTCCTATAGTCACTCTCTTGCCTCTTTTAGTTCTAGCGTTTGATCTTGTTCTCTGTCCTCTTGCAGGAAGATTTTTACTGTGCCTAAAACCTCTATATGATCCGACCTCTTTAAGTCTTTTAATGTTTGCGGATATTTCCGCTCTAAGATCTCCTTCCAATTTATAAACTTCTAAAACTTTCTGTATTTTTTTCTGCTCTTCCTCAGAGAGGGTTTTGGTTCTCTTTGATGCCTCTACCTCTGCTTTTTTAAGAACTCCTAAAACATTATTTCTGCCAATGCCATAAATATACGATAGGGCAATATCTATTCTTTTTTCATCCGGAATATTAACTCCTGCAATTCTCATAATTATCCTTGTCTTTGTTTGTGTTTTGGATTTTCACAAACAATACGGACAACGCCTCGTCTCCTAATCACCTTACATTTCATACATCTTGGTTTGACACTTGCCTGTACCTTCATTATTTGTATCTATATGTAATTCTGCCTTTTGCTTTATCGTATGGAGTCATTTCAAGTTTTACCTTATCTCCAGGTAAAATTTTTATAAAATGCATCCTCATCTTACCCGAAAGATGGCAAAGAACTATATCCCCATTTTCAAGCTCTACTCTAAAAAGAGTGTTTGGTAATGCTTCTTTGACAACTCCATCTGCCTCAAAAGATCCCTGATGAACCATAAAAATAAAATTCCAAATCCTAAGCACCAAATCCTAAATAATTTTCAATTTCCAAAATTCAAAACTTTTGATATTGGAATTTGATATTTTGATATTATTTAGAATTTAGGATTTTGAATTTAGAATTTACGAAAGTAATTATAGCAAACCTACGCATAAATCGCAAATACTAAACGGTCAAAATTACTGGTCCATTTTTTGTTATGGCAATTGTTCTTTCAAAAAGCCCGGAAATACTTCCATCTTCGGTGGCAATTGTCCAGCCGTCTTCGTTTAAATATTTAACATTGCTTTTTCCCATATTGTAAATAACCTCAATAGCAATTGACATCCCCTCTTTAAGAATGGGCGTCTCTTTTATATCAACCCCAAGAAAACCCGGTACTTCTGGTTCTTCGTGAAGAGTTCTTCCCACCCCATGCCCGACAAGTGATCGAACAATCGAATACCCTTCTCCCTCAACTATGTTTTGAATAGTTTTTGAAACATGACCAACTCTATTACCAACCCTTGCTTCTTTAATTGCCTCTCCCAACGCTCTCTTCCCCGTCTCCAAAAACTTATCAATCTCATCTACCATTTGAGATTTGAGATTTGAGATTTGAGATTTGACGCGAAGCGTCTCTGCCATATCCGTATGAAAACCTTTATAAAAAACTCCGCAATCAATTCCAACAACATCCTCAGATTTAAACTTATAATTCGTTGGGACACCATGAACTACAACGTTATTAGTTGAAACACAAATGGAGTTATTATACCCTTTTACTTCTTTAAAACCTGGTTTTGCTCCGTTTTTGAGAATCAGTTTTTCTGCCAAATTATCTATTTCGAGCTCGGTTACTCCCGGCTTAATATTTTTTAAAAGCTCGTTTAAGACTTTCGCAAGAATTCTGCCCCCTTCTTGCATAATCTTAATCTCATTCTTCGTCTTAATACTGATCATGCAATATTCTTTTCTCTCAATTTCTCCATTACTTTTTCAACTGTTTCATCTATAGTCATATTCGTAGTGTCTAAAGCATATGCATCTTCTACGATAGTCAGAGGCGAAGCCTCTCTTTCAGTATCCATCCTATCCCTTTCTTGCGTATCTTTCAGAACTTCTTCAATTGTGGTTTCTATGCCCTTTTTCAGAAGCTGGTTATACCTTCTTCTAGCCCGGACTTCAAGATCGGCTGTTAAAAAAATTTTTAAATCTGCATTTGGAATCACTTCTGTCGCAATGTCTCTTCCTTCAATTACCACACTGCGCTCCTTTATAATGTCTTTCTGCCTTTTAACCATTTCTTTTCTAATTTGAGCATATCTTGAGACAGGAGCCACCGCCTTACTTATTTTTGGCGTAAAAATCTCAGCTGAGACATTCTCTCCATTTAAGAAAACCTTTGATGACATATTGTCCAACTTAAGCTCTATCTGATTTTTTTTAAAGATCTCTTCAACCTCTTTCTCGTTGTCGATATTAACCCCGCTTTTTAAACATGCTAGCGCTAAAGCCCTGTACATTGCTCCGGTATTGATATAAAGCGCTCCAAGTTTTTTAGATAAAGAGGCTGCAAGGGTTCCCTTACCAGCCCCTACAGGTCCATCTATTGCTATCGAAAAAATTTTCTTCATAATTTTTTTTAAACCCTTTTAATTTAAAAAGGAAGCAGCCGTTGACTTCCCGCTTCCAAACTCACCAGTTATACCGATGACAAAAATTTTATTCCCCAAGATGTTTCATTATTTCTCTATGTATTTCCTCAATAGTTCTTTCTCCGTCAATTTCTATAAGAGCACCTTTTTTTCGGTAGTAATCAAGAACCGGCTCTGTAAATTTATGGAAAGACTCAATTCTTTTTCTTATTGCCGCAAGAGTTTCATCTTCTCTGATTTCGCCATTTTCGCCATTTCGATAACTTAATCTCCATAATGCTTCTTTATCAGAAACTTTAAGATATATAACCCTATCGGCTCCGTTCCTAAAGGACTCTACCTGGATAATAGTCCTGGGGAAACCATCTATAATATAACCGTTTACGTACTCTGGTCTTTTTAAATATTCTCCAACGATTTGCGCCGTTTTTCTATCAGGAATAAGGTAGCCGGCATTCATAACCTCTTTAACATTCCTGCCCAGTTTCGTCTTTTCTTTTGCAAGTTCTCTAAAAATATGTCCAGTCGAAAGGTAAGGAATCCCAAGTTTTCCTGAAAGTAAATTTCCCTGTGTTGATTTTCCTGCTCCCTGAATGCCGATCAATACTATTTTCATAGATTCGATTTCCTCATTCTTCGATTTCACTCAGAATCCTGAGCGGAGTCGAAGGACTATGACCCTGAGCTCTTCGAGTCTGAGCCTGAGGGCTTTCCCTCAGAGTCGAATGACTTGTCGAATGGGTCATTTTATTTTGAATAAGTATCGTAATTCCTCATTACGAGCTGTGCCTCGATAGCCTTAATTGTTTCAAGAACAACAGATACTACTATTAAGATACCCGTTCCTCCAAGAGCAAGATTTTGAATATTTGTAAATAGACTGGAAATGGATGGAAAAATGGCAATAAGCCCTAAAAAAATTGCGCCTGCAAGTGTTATTCTGGTTAAAATATAATTTAAAAAATTTGCCGTTGAGGTACCGGGTCTAATTCCCGGTATGAAACCGCCATATTTTTGTATCTCCTCGGCAATTTTTTTAGGATTAAAAATAACTGCGGTATAAAAATATGTAAATCCGACAACTAAAAAGAAATACAAAAAGTTATAAATAAATCCAGCTGGATTAAACCATGCTACAAATGTAAAAGCAATATTTTTTAAGAATATATTTTCTGAGGCAGTTAAATAATTTGCAAGAAGAGACGGCAATAAAACCAAAGAAACTGCAAAAATGATAGGAATAACCCCTGCCTGATTTAATCTTAATGGAAGATGTGTCGATTGACCACCGTAGATTTTATTTCCTCGAACTCTTTTTGCATAATAAACAGTAATTTGCCGGGTCGCCTCATTTATAATAACGATCGATGATATTACTACTATTCCCATTACCGCAAAAACTAATATGCTAGATATGTTCTCAGCGTTTATAGTTGATACTGTTTGTGCAAAGGAGACGGGAAGCACGCCTACGATTCCTGCAAAAATAAGAAGAGAAATTCCGTTTCCTATTCCCTTCTCGGTTATAAGCTCTCCAAACCACATTAAAAGAATCGTGCCTGCAGAAACAGTAGTAATAAAAGCCAAAAGCTCAATTGGCGCAAGAAGATTTATAATCGACTGACTTCTTAAAAGGGCGTACATTCCAATAGACTGAAGAACCGCAAGAGGAACCGTTAGCATTCTAGTATACTGATTAATTTTCTGTCTCCCTGTCTCTCCTTCTTTTGATAATTCTTCAAGCTTGGGGAAAACCATCGTCAACAGCTGAAGAATTATAGACGCATTAATATATGGATTAAGACCAAGCGCCATTATAGAAAAATTGGCAAGGGTTCCTCCCGAAAAGATATCCAAGAGGCCTAAAAATTGATTCTGGGCAAAAAGAGCTTTAAGCTGAGCAACATCTACGCCGGGAACCGGAATATGAGCGAAGATTCTAAAAACTACGAAAATTGCTGCCGTAAATAAAATCTTCGATCTGACATCGGGAGTTTTAAAACTATTCCTAAAAATCGATAAAAGATTTTTCATTTTATTCTATCTTACCGCCTGCCGCGTCAAACGCGGCTTGGCTGAATTGATTTTTTTGTTTCCTTACTATTTCCTGGCGTGTCGCGTTCGATCACTTCAGACGCGGTTTTACGCGACATTGAGTCACGTTCGACGTGGCCGCCTGCTTTTTTAATTTTACTTGCTGCACCTTTTGAAATAGGCAGCTTAACGGTTAAAGGTATTTTCAAATCTCCCTCACCTAAAATTTTTACCCCGTACATCTTAGCATCTTTTTCATCAACAATTTTATTTTTAATCAAAGTCTCAATATCAACTATACTATCTTTTTTAAGTAAGCTTAGAACCTTAATATTCACGATCATAGGTTTTTTCTTAAAAACTTTATTCTTTCCCTTGCCGCGTCTGAAGGGAAGTCTTTTTATAAGAGGCAGTGCTCCTCCTTCAAAATAAAGAGGTACCTTCCCTCTTGCCTTTTGTCCCTTAGTGCCTCTGCCTGCCGTTTTTCCTCGTCCCGATCCATGACCCTGACCAAGTCTTTTCTTTGATAATTTCTTTATTTTTTTTAGATTATTCAAAGCCATTTTATCTCTCCTTTAATTTATTAAATCGCTGTGTTAGTCTGATAAGCGCCTCTATAGTTGCGTAAACATTACTTGCTTGATTTTTCGTTCCCAAAACCTTGGATGAGATATTTTCTATTCCTGCTGCCGTAACAACACTTCTAACAGCACCGCCTGCGATAACTCCACTACCGGGAGGGGCAGGTTTTAATAAAATCTTAGCAGCTCCCGATTTAATATCTATTCTAAAAGGAATCGTTCCTCTAATAATTGGGACTTCTATTAAATGCTTCTTGGCAATTGATATTCCTTTTTTAATTGCCAATGGAACATCCGGAGCCTTACCAAGCCCAACTCCAACTTTTCCTTTTTTATCTCCGACAACCATGAGAACTGAAAAGCCTATCTTATTTCCGCCCTTTGTTTTTTTTGAAACTCTATTTACTTGAATTATTTTTTCTTCAAAATTACTATCTGTTTTTTGCTCTCCTATCTTAAAGTCTGCCATTAAAATTTAAGCCCTCCTTCCCTTGCGCCCTGCGCTACTTGTTTTATCCTTCCATGATATGCATAGGATCCCCTATCAAAAACTACTGCTTTTATTTTTTTGGAAATTGCCATCTTTGCTAAAAAAAGACCTAACTCTTTTGCCTTATCGGATTTTTTTCCTTTTATATCTTTCCCTAAATTTTTTTCTGATACTCCTAAGACCGTTTCTGCCTTATCATCATTGATAAGCTGTGCATAAATAAATTTGTTAGATCGGAAGACAGAAAGCCTTGGCCGCGCGCAAGTGCCTTTTACTTTTGACCTTACCCTTATTTTTCTTTTAATTTCTCTACCAATTTTATTCATTATTTTACTCCTCCTACTGCCTTTGCAGCCTTTCCTGCCTTTCTTCTTATAATCTCTCCCTGATATTTAATCCCCTTTCCTTTGTATGGTTCAGGCGGCCTAATGGCTCTTATTTTTGCTGCAGTATTTCCAACCAGCGCTTTATCGATTCCCGAGATAATAATAGAATTATCCGCAACTTGGAATTTGATACCCTCATCAGGACTAACCTTAACAGGGTGAGAAAAACCAAGAGAAAGCATTAAATCTTCGCCGGATACTTGGGCCCTATATCCAACTCCGGAGAGTTCCAGTCTTTTTTCAAATCCCAAGGATACTCCTGTTATCATGTTTGAAATTATTGATCTTGTCAAACCAAGCAACGCTCTTGAACCATCTGCTTGCGGGTTTTTTTCGGAAAGCTCTACTTTTCCATCCGAAACTTTTACCGAAACCCCCTGCGGAATTTTAAAAGCTAAGATTCCTTTTGGTCCATTAACCTTAACCACTGCTGCCTCCATAAAAACAGTTACTCCTTCTTTAATATCGACCGGTTTTTTTCCTATCTTAGACATATTGTTATATTAAATAACAACCTTGAGCGTTAGCCGAAGGGCTGCTACCAAACTTTAAATAGAACCTCTCCTCCTAAATTCTTTTTTTCAGCTTCGTGTCCTGTTAAAATTCCTTTGCTTGTTGAAAGAACAAAAATAAACATTCCTTTTCTTTGGCTTGCATTTATATTCTTCGACGGCATATATACTCTAATAGAAGGTTTTGAAATAATCTTAACATCTGTTAAAACCGGGATTCTGTTTTTGTATCTTATCTTAAGACTCAGAATTTTCTTTTTATCAACAGTCTGTTCTTTAACTTCTTCTAAAAATCCTTCTTTCTGAAGAACTTTTGCAATTTCTTTTGTAATACGGGTATATGGAACAAGAATTTCTCTTCTTCGTGCCAGTGCCGCGTTTTTTATTCTAATAATAAAATCGGATACTGTATGATTCATATTTTTACCAAGTTGCTTTAAGAACTCCCGGAAGTTCGCCTTTAGATGCTCTTTCTCTAAAGCAAATACGGCATAGACCAAAGCGTCTCATATAAGCCCTTGCTCTCCCGCAGATACCGCATCTGTTTCTTTCTCTTGTTGTAAACTTCTGTTTCTTCTCAAATTTTACTATGCTTGATACTTTTGCCATATT
>JBBTYY010000051.1:10608-12649 GCA_038061615.1 Patescibacteria group bacterium
TAAACGGCATTCCCAAAGCCGAAAGTAACTTAAAACCGTCCTCTCTGTCTTTTGCACTTGTTACAATACTTATTTCAAGTCCTTGCCCGATTAAGGCCGTGTCCATTTTGCCAACGTCTATCTCAGGAAAAATACTAAATTCCCCAAATCCAAGAGTATAATTACCCGACTTATCAAAACTTTCCTTTCTTATTCCATGAAAGTCTCTAAGTCTTGGCAATATTATATTTACAAGTTTTTCAAAAAAATTAAACATTCTCTTCCCTCTTAAGGTTACCACAAGCCCAATTTTATCGCCCTCTCTTAATTTAAAAGTGGCAATAGATTTTTTCGCAGCTGTAATTTTTGGTTTTTGTCCTGTAACGGCCGCTAACGCCGAGAGCACAATCTCTAAATTTTTTTTGTCAACTGTTGCATTCTTAACCCCGGCATTTATAACAATTTTTGAAATATTAGGAACAGCCATGGAATTTTTGATTCCTAAATCTTTTTGTAATTTCGGTGTAATTTCTTCTTTAATTCTTTTTTTGAAGTCTGTCATATTTATATCTCCTGTTTACATTTCCTACAGATTCTGGTTTTACTCCCATCATCCATATTATAGCCAACTCTGGTTGGAAGATGACATTTTGGACACACAAGTTTTACATTTGATGCGTGTAAAGGTTTTGTTAAAGTTATTATTTCAGACGGCTGACTTTGGGACCTTGCTTTTAGATGTCTCTTATATAGATTAACGTTTGGAATAATAATTCTATCCAATTTTGGAAAAACTTTTTCTATTTTTCCTGTTTTTCCCTTATCTTTTCCTCTTACAACTTTTACTTCATCTCCCTTTTTTAGTTTCATATGTTATAAAACCTCTATTGCCATACTTGCTATTTTTGCAAATCCTCTTTCTTTTACCTCCCGCGCAACAGGACCAAAAATTCTTGTTGCTCTTGGATTTTTATCTTTTATATTGTCGATTACTACCCCAGCATTGTCCGAAAACCTTATATACGATCCGTCTTTTCTTTTATACTCTTTTCTGGACCTAACCAATACAACTTTTACCATCTCCGAAGCCTTTACCTGCCTTGAGGATGTTGCCTCTTTAACTACGCAATTTAAAACGTCTCCTAAGAATCCAAACTTTCTCTTTGATCCTCCATAAATATGAATGACCATAAGAGACTTTGCGCCTGAATTATCTGCTGATCTTAAAATACTCCTGTGCTGAATCATTATTTAATTACCTCCATTATTTTAAAATGCTTGCCTTTTGACATAGGCCTTGTTTCTATAATCTTTACTTTATCTCCCGCATTTACAGACTGTCCTGCCGTATCAACTTTAAATTTCGTGCTTCTTTTAAGAAGCCTTTTATAAAGCGGGTGAGGCTTTTTTCGAAAAACCTCTACTACGACAGTATTTTGCATTTTAGCTGATACGATTATTCCTTCAAACATTTTTTGCATTTTCTATTAATTCCTCCTTTTTCATAGATAAATCCTTCTCCTTTATTTCGGTTAAGATTTGAGCGATTTCTTTTCTTTTCCAAAATATAGATCTAACATTTTTAAGCTTATTTCCAGCTAAATCTTGTCTTGCCGAAAACAGTTCATTTCTTTTTTCCGAAAGTATTTTTTTAAGCTCGTCTATTGTCTTTGCGAATAATTCTTTTTTATTTTTTTTCTTCACTTTTTTACTCCTTGTCGATAATTAGTGTTTTAACGGGCAGTTTATGCGATGCAAGACGAAGTGCTTCATGAGCCGCGTCTTTGGAAACTCCGCCCATTTCAAAAAGAATTCTTCCCGGTTTAGTCGGTGCCACGAATTCATAAACATCCCCTTTTCCTCCGCCCATTCTTGTTTCGGCCGGCTTTTTTGTAACCGGTTTATCCGGAAAAATTCTAATCCAAACTCTTCCTCCTCTTTGAATATAGTGGGTAATTGCACGTCTTGCCGCCTCAATTTGTCGGGACGTTATCCAGGCAGATCCCAGCGATAAAAGACCAAACTCGCCGAAGGCAAGTTTATTTCCCGAAGTCGCATTTCC
>JBBTYY010000051.1:12749-17878 GCA_038061615.1 Patescibacteria group bacterium
CATATTACTTCTCTCCTCTGTTTATCCAGACTTTTACTCCAACATATCCTTTTTTAGTCAGTACGGGAACACTGCTAAACTCAATATTTTCCCGAATCGTTGACAGGGGAACTTTGCCCTGCTGAAGTTTTTCCCGTCTTCCAATCTCTGCTCCTCCAATTCTTCCTGAGAGAACTATTCTTACTCCCTTGGCTCCTGCTCCCATAACTCTGCCAACCGACTGATTCATAACTCTTCTGTGAGGAAACCTTTTTAAAAGCTGATCCGATATGCTTTTTGCAACAAGATATGCATCAAGATTTGGCTCTTTAACCGGCTCAATTCTAATATCAAGTTTTGCAGCATTTTTTCCATTTTGTTTTCCTGGCAAAATAGAAAGCAAAAACTTTCTTAAATCTTCCATTCCCGTACCAGCTCTTCCAATTACCATACCGGGTCGAAGTACATAGACGGTAAGCTTAATACTGTTTATTGATCTTTCTATTTCGATATTAGAAATCCCAGCCACCTCAAGTTTTTTCATAAGAGCAACTCTTAGCTTGTAATCCTCAAGCAAAGTCTGCTTATATCTTTTATCGTCGAACCAGCGGCTGCTCCAGTTATAAACCGGTCCTAGTCTTAAAAGTTTCGGATTAATTTTTTGTCCCATATTTTTCTCCTTTCTCTTCAAGAATTATTTTTACGTGACTGCTTCTCTTTTTATATGGGTGCTGTCTCCCTTTTGTAGACGGCCTGAATCTCTTAAGAGCCGGCCCTTCCATAACTTCTATGCTTTTTATAAAAAGCTCTTCTTTTTTAGCACCTCTGTCTATTGCATTGGCTATTGCACTTTTTAAAGTTTTCTCAATTGGATCTGCCGCTCTCTTTTTAAGAAGAGAGAGAACATTAAGCGATTTATCTATTGAGTCTATTTTGCGAATAGAATCCGTAATCAATCTCAATTTTCTTGGCCCCATTCTTATTCCCTTTGCGACTGCTGTATATTCCATATTTTTAATTCTCCATCCTTAATCTTTAATCTTTATGTCTTTGAAATTTCTCGGGCCACGACTCTTCCATGACTTCTAAATGTTCTCGTTGGTGCAAATTCTCCGAGTCTATACCCAACCATTCCTTCTACTGCAAAAACATTTATAAAATTTTTCCCATTATGAACCGAGAAGGTGTGCCCGACAAACTCAGGCGGTATTTGGCATGCTCTTGACCAAGTTTTGATAGCCGATTTATCACCGGTCTGCTTTTGCGCCATTACTTTTTTTAATAACTTGGGGTCGATAAACGGCCCCTTCTTACTCGACCTACTCATGATTACCTCCTAATTTACTGAAAAAATCGGACATGCTTTTTACCATTGGGTCTTGTTTACATCGTAGCCAAATTCCCAAACGATCATGATAAAATATAACTCTGCCCTTTTTACAACTCTCTTCAACATTAACTCCTTGACCAATTACGAGTTTGCTAACATCTACTCCGCTTGCTTGTGTTTCGGTAATCATGGTTTTTGTCTGATCGAGATTACCCACGTTTCTTATAAGAATGAAGTCTTCGCCTTCATGCTCGTCTCTTCCCTTTGCACGAATAACACCTAAGGCTCTTGTTAACTTTGTGGTCCCGACACTTATACTTTCTGGATTGATTGGCAATCTTTCTCTTTCCTGCATTATTTCTTTCTCCTTTCAAAACTTTTAACTTTAAATTTTAATTTTTGACTTTTGATTTTTGAATTTTGAATTGTCATTCTACTTTTTCCTCCTTTGTAGGATGTATTTATCTGAATATTTCTTCTTTTTTCTGGTATTTCCAACAGCCGGCCTTCCTCTATAAGTTTTTGGCCCCGGCATACCGATTCCGGTTCTTCCTTCTCCTCCTCCATGAGGATGAGATCTTGGGTTTTGCGCAACTCCCCTAACAGTCGGTCTTATTCCCATATGTCTTTTTCGCCCCGCACTTCCAATAACTTCGTTTTTCCAATCCACATTCCCTAAATTTCCAATTGTCGCCATGCCACTGCTTCTTACTTTTCGAACTTCTCTTGAGGGAAGTTTTAAGTGAACATAACCTTCTTCATGAGCCGCAACTGTTGCAGATGTTCCTGCGGATCTTGCCATTTGTCCTCCCCGTCCGGGTGTTAATTCGATGTTGTGAACAAATGTTCCAATCGGAATTTGGGAAAGCGGCATTGCATTACCAACTTTAAGATCTACTTGAGCTCCTGAGATAACAATGTCGTTTAACTTCAGACCTTCCGGAGCCAAAATATATCTTTTTTCTCCATCCTCGTATTGAATAAGAGCAATATCGCTAGTTCTGTTTGGATCATATTCAATTCCAATAACTCTGCCGCGGATGTCTATTTTTTCTCTTCTAAAATCTACTGCGCGCAAAAACCTCTTATGCTCTCCGCCCTGGTGCCGAACCGAAACCTGTCCTGAGACATCACGTCCTGATTTTTTCTTTTTTATAGTTTTAAGTCTTTTCATATTTATTTTCCGCCGGGCAGGGCTGTTTCGGCGGCACCTGCCGTATCAAATATTTCGATCTTTTGTCCTGCTTTGAGTTTTACTATCGCTTTTTTCCAGGATGATAAAGCAACTTCTGTTCTTTTTGCACCAACTCTCCTCTTTTTTCCTTTGACCGTTGCGGTTGCAACGGATAAAACATTAACCTTAAACTTACTCTCGACCTCTTTTTTAATCTGTTTTTTATCTGCTTTTTTAAAAACCTTAAAAGTAAACTTTCCAAAACTAGCAGCATTCATTGACTTCTCCGAAATAAGAGGAGCTATTATAATATCCCGATTCATCCGTTTTCTCCTTTAACAAAATGTTTTTCTACCGCCCCCACTGCATCTTTCATAAAAAGGACTGATCGGTTATCTAAAACTTCATAAGTATTCAGTGCATTTGCCCTAAGAATTTTAAGTCCTTCAATGTTTCTTCCGGCTCTGTAAACATTTTCAAAATCTTTTTTTGCTTTATCGGGTATTACCAAAAGAACATTTATTTTTTTAGAATCAAACCCAAGTTTTCTAATAGCTTGTGCCATCAATTTTGTTTTTGGCGAAATATCTTCAAGTCCTGTTACAACTTTTATTTTTCCGTTATTCTGTTTGTAGGAAAGCGCCGAAAAAAGAGCAGCCTTTTTCATTTTCTTTGGAATTTTTAGGGAATAATCTCTTGGCCGCGGTCCAAAAGCAACTCCTCCTCCAACAAAAATCGGAGCCTTCCTGGAACCGTGCCTTGCTCGTCCTGTTCCCTTCTGTCTCCAGATTTTTTTTGTAGAACCTGTTATTTCCCCTCGGTTTTTTGTTGAGGCAGTCCCCATCCTTTGGTTTGCAAGATAAACTCTCACGGCTTGAGACATAAGACTATCGTTTACTTTTGCGCCAAATACTTCCTTGGGTAAAGCAACCTTAGATACAACTTTTCCTTGTGTATTATAAACATCCGCCGTAAACCCCGAAGACCTAACCACCTTAGGTTTTGGTGCTACTGAACTCTTTTTAACAATTGGTTTGACTGCAGATTTTTTAACTACTGCTTTTGAACTTGGTTTTTTCATTTGGGACTTGGAATTTGTGATTTTTGACCCCGATTTAATCAGGGTTGATTTTTTACTTGGCATCTTTTACCTCTTGTTTTTCTTTCTTATTCTCTTTGTTTTCAACATTTGAATCTTCGCCTGAAAAAGCGGCAGTTTGCTCGCTCTCGGATGAACTGATGATTTCCGTAGTACTGGGCGATTGGTCACTTGCAGAAGAACTTATGGTGGATTCTTCTGAATCGGAGACTTGCCCAGTTTCAGATGAACTGAAAGCCAATTCTGCACCTTCTTGTTGTTTTTCATCTGATTTTTTTGATTGGCTTTCACTTAGTGAGGCGGAATTTTCTGTGGACTGATCTTCTTCCTGCCGAACGTCATCTGAAATCTGTGGTAAGGCTCCGGTTTCTACAGCTTCTTTATACAATGGTACAAACTTTTTATTTTCCGAAACTTTTTTAACCATTATCAAACTATTTCTTCCGCCCGGAACCAAACCTTTCACCAAAATCAAATCCGCCGACACATCTAAAACTTCCAAATTCCTAATCGTCGCTGTTTCATGGCCCATTCTTCCTGCCATTCTTTTTCCTTTATAAACTCTACCCGGTGTTGTTGTCTGTCCTATGGAACCGGGCGCTCTTTCTCTGTCGGATTGTCCGTGAGTTCTTGGCCCGCCTTTAAAATGATGTCTTTTTACAACACCCGCATATCCTTTCCCTTTTGATATCCCTGTAACATTTATAATATCGCCTGGTTTAAGAATTTCAGTTACATTAATAACCCGCCCAATCTCAGGTAATGAATCTGCATCCGCCATTCTTATTTCTTTCAAAAATTTAGGGGCAGTCGTAAGACCAGCCCCCTTTGTCTGTCCCAAAAGCGCTTTCGTTGCCTTTTTCCGAGTTCCAAATCCGAGCTGAATTGCAGAATAATTATGCTTATCAGGAGTCTTTACCGCGACAACAACGTTTCCCTTTACCCAAAGTTGAGTCACAGGAATTCTAGTTCCGTCTTCCAGAAACTTTTGCGACTGCTCAATTTTTTGTCCTAAAATTGCTTGTACTGCCATAAACACAAAAAAAAGCGACCACATAGAGTCGCTTTGACTTCTTTAAACCCCCATGACTCTATTATGTAGCCAAAAACACCTCCGTTCGGTTGATCATGACTTTATTAAATGTAATTATATAACGAGCCCACCCCAAATGCAAGATGCTTCAAGATTTAAACCTAGAACTGAGGAGTTCCAGAGGTGATCTAGATCTTAATCTCGATATTTACTCCTGCGGGAAGTTCGAGGTGGGTAAGACTATCAATGGTCTTATCTGTTGGGGACATAATATCTATTAATCTTTTGTGGACTTTTATCTCGAAGTGGTCTCTTGCGTCTTTGTCTATAAACGGGGATTTGTTGACCGCGTAAACACTTCTTTTGGTAGGAAGGGGAATAGGACCTACAACCTTGGCTCCAGTTCTAATTGCAGTATCCAAAATTTGCTGGCAGCAAAGGTCAATAACCCTTGCATCATAACTTTTTAAACGTACTCTAATTCTCCCCTTCGGCATAATATTAAATCAAAAAT
>JBBTYY010000052.1:0-1268 GCA_038061615.1 Patescibacteria group bacterium
GAACCTGTGACCTTTTCCTTAAAAGGGAATTGCTCTACCGCTGAGCTATGGGCCCTCACTTCAAAAGCATATTATACCTCATGAGATTATGGATTCACAACACTCTTGATATTCGCAGTTGATTCGGTATATTATTAACTAATGCCATATGACCCACTCACAACTACATAAAGAGGCTGTATACCTAAGAACCCAAGGACATTCTTACTCTGAAATTAAATCTAAAACCCAAGTTTCTAAATCTACTCTTTCAGAATGGTTAAGATATATCCCATTACAAAATTCTCAAAAGAAGAGGCTTTACGATAAAGGTGTAGTTGCCAGGGCTCTTGGAAGCAAAGCGTTGAAAGAATATCGAATTCAAAAGACAAAAGGGATAATTAAAAATGCTATTAATGAGGTCAATCATCATAAAATAGACTTATGGTTGATCGGAGTTATATTGTATTGGGCAGAGGGACATAAACAAAAAACTCACAATCCAAGCCAACGATTAATGTTTTCAAATTCAGACCCCAACATGATTGGAATTTATATGAAATGGTTATCAGAATCTCTCAAAATTGCGTCTAACGATTTAACTTTTGACATATATATTCATGAAACTTATAAAAAATCTAAGAATGAATTAATTAAATACTGGTCTGATATAACAAAGATGCCGAGCGAAAGTTTTGATCATATTTACCTCAAGAAAAATAAAGTACATTCTTACAGGAAAAACAGAGGTAAAAAATATTATGGAGTACTAAGAATATGTGTCAGGAGAAGTACAGACTTAAACAGAAAAGTAACTGGCTGGATTCAGGGTATTAGTAAAGCATTAAACGCCCAAATTTGATACAATAGGCACTGTAATATAAATTATGCGGGATCGTATAAAGGTAGTACGACAGAATTTGGATCTGTCTATCTAGGTTCGATTCCTAGTCCCGCAGCAAAGTGAAAATTGATAAAACAAAACATTTAGTAGCAGTTAGAAAAATTACTAAACTCTTAGAAACTAAGTTTTCAATTTGGAAATTCAAGTTTGGTCTTGACCCCATTTTGGGTTTATTACCTGGTATTGGTGATATTATTTCAGCTATATTATCTTTTTATATTGTTTTTGTAGCAATACTTCATAAAATTCCACTACTAAAAATTATTCGTATGATTTTTAATATTGGTTTTGATTTAATAATTGGATCTATTCCTATTGTTGGGGATGCTTTAGATTTTGTTATAAAACCAAATACTAAAAACTTAGCGATTTTAGAAAAAGAAAT
>JBBTYY010000053.1:0-17293 GCA_038061615.1 Patescibacteria group bacterium
TCGGTAACCCAACCATCGGTTGCCTCAATGCCCCTCATTGCCTTCTTCCAGGAAATAGGGTTTCCAATCTTTATAGCTGTTGCTAAAGTTTTTGCATGGACAGCCACCAAGTGGTCGTGATCCCGACCGGTAATAGTCTGGTAAAGTGGATTAGCGCCCTCTGCCTGAACTACAGTTAATTTCGGAAATTTTTCAATGAAACCCAGCTCCTTTAGCTCTCTTAAGGCTTTGGAGATTGAAGCTGCGTGTCCCATGTTGCCTCCGGGGACCACTATTCTATCAGGCACTTGCCAATTCATCTGCTCCAACATTTCCAAAACCATAGTTTTTTGTCCCTCAATCCTAAATGGATTTATGGAATTAACCACATAAACGCCAAGCTGCGGAGCAACTTCCATAACCAGCTCCATTGCCCTATCGAAATCTCCCTGTATTTGAATTGTCAATGCGCCATAATCAAGCGCTTGTGATAGCTTACCGTAGGCTATTTGTCCTTCGGGAACAAAAACAATTGGCAGCATACCTGCCCGTCTTGCGTAGGCAGCCATTGATGCGGAAGTGTTTCCGGTTGAGGCGCAAGCAACCGCTTTCATTTCAAGAATCTTGGCTTGTGTTATTGCGGCACTCATGCCGGGATCCTTAAAAGAGCCCGTTGGATTAAAACCCTGATGCTTAACGTACAAGTTTTCCGCGCCCGTGTAGCGGGAGCATTCCCCAGCTTTAAGAAGCGGAGTGTTGCCTTCCCCAAGCGTTACAACATTATCAGGATTTTCTACAAATGGCATGAGGTCTCTAAATCTCCATACGCCGCTCACATCTTCTGGGAGACCGGAGGTTCGTCTTAATTTCCAAAGCGCTTTCAGCTCTTGCGGATCAACTGATTTCCCAAAGTCGTAATTTACATCAAGTATGTCCTTGCAGTCCAAACAGTTATAGATAGCATCCGGTTTTGAGGGAAAATGGCTGCTACAGGAGATACAAGTTAAATCCGCCCGGTCGCCAAAACCGCGATTGGATTCAAGAAGATCCCCAATGTTATTAAGTTCCCGAGGAGCGTTTTCAGATTTTTCTTTCATAAAAACAATGCTTGCAGAAATGAAGCGAATTATATACCTTTTACACACGCGTGTCAAAATTCGAGATGTTGACATCAAACTACTGAAGTGATATATTCCCACTATGAATTCTACTGCTGAGGTTTTAAAATCAACCGAACATTTTTTTTCAAATACAAAAAATGACCCCATGAATCCCAGACTTATGCTTTCCAGGAAACTTATCGGACTTGGATATGGATTTAGAATAGACCCTGTGGCACGTCAATCAGAAATTTATGGAGATGGCAGTATAATGCCAAATCACGTTGCGGTTTATGAAGCCGGAAGCGCTCACAGCATCTGGTCTAAGGTTGCCGAAGATCCGGAATTTAAAGTTTTATCAAGGGCGTACGATTCAATAAATTATTTCAGCTCTGCACCACATATGGACTACTGCGATTGGCCGGACGAAATGAAAAAGAAAGTCGCGGCGTGGGCAATGAAAAATAGTGCAGTTCGATCTAAAACTAAAGCAGAAAATGTGGATACAGATCCTTGGCATAGAGGCGCTTCTGAAGAAGAAAGAAGACGTGTAAAAGAACGTTACACACAGGAAGCTGAAGAGGCTATGCGAGAATCTCAGCAAGCATTAGGAACTCTCGCACCCTTAACCGTAGACGAATTAGATTATTTGGTAGAAAAATCTATAAGACAAAGACTAATGCCTTCAATTTAGTTCATACTTCTTTTTTTCTTTTCCTTTTCTTGAAAGATCTATCGTAGGATTCAGAAGTTAAAACCTGAGACTAACTGACTTCGCCTGATGCCTACCGGTTTCCGGAGAGAGAATGTTATGACCCATTATTCATTGTTCGATTTTTCTCTTACGTGGGCGCCATCTCTTGTAAAAGCATGGAAAGTGGTTGAAATTTTGTCTCCATCTGAACAAGCATGTTCTTCATCCTGATGTTTCCTAACATGGGCCAATGCTTCTTCTTGGGTCTGGAATGAACCAGTCGGAAACCATGAACCATCAAGCCCATCATTTCCTAAAACAACAAAAGGATCTCCGTCTTTTATAAAAGGGTTTCGAAGTTGAATCGCAGACTTAATAATTCGTCCTATATGTTCATCTGGAGCAATTTTGTCTTTTGAAGCATTTATTACCACATCAACAAGCCGCTTAATGTGCTGTTTTCGATAGGCTTCATTGTTAAGCATAGACGGAATTGTAGCAAAATTAGCCTCGTAAATCAACTCTAAGATTATTTTGCCCGATTGATGGGAATGCTTGAACCTATTTTAGCTAATATTAAATTTGCAAACTAACGGAAGGTGATCGGAGATATCAACTTGTGGACAATCATGACTTATAACTTCTATATTTTTACTAATAAAAATCATGTCTACAACGGCAGCTGCATATCCTGGATCTGTTTTTCTTTTCATGTTAAACGTTGTTTTTAATTCGTCTTTAAACACATTTATTAATACTTTTTCTATATTATTAATAGTTTTTGTATTGGGTTTCACATTAAAATCACCAGCAAGAATAACATTTCTTTTGCCTTTTATTCGATCCAATATAGTTCTACTCATCTTTAGTCTCCTTTCGTTATCATCTCCGTCCAGTCCCCATATACCCTGGGTATTGAAAACATTTACTATCTTATTATCAATTTGTATCTCTGCTTTCTGAACTGTTCTGGGAAGAATGGGAAAATCTTGCGGTCTGTTCTCAGAATATACACCATAGGGTCTGTCATAAAATATGTCGTTAGTCTTTGTTATTGGAAAACGAGATAGGATTGCATTTCCTCTATCTACTTTTCCTTCTGTTGTCTCATCCATAAAGCATTTTGAGAAGAAAGAATATTTGTAATTGAGCCTATTCTTTAAAATCTCAATTGTTCTTTCATTTTTTGGCAGTTCGTTTCCCGAACCATTAAATACTTCCTGAAGTGTTAAAATATCAGCATTTTCCTTTGAGAGAAAATCCAGTGCGGAATCTAAAAGCTTACCGCCAATCCAAATATTCAAGTTAACAAATTTAAATACCATAAGAAGAATTATATCAAATTGATTCTAAAGTCCAATCTGTGCGCCTCGGGGGTGGAACAGCCTCGCTATTATTATTCCGAAGTATCTCTGCTTGGCTCTTCGTTTGGTACAAGTCCTCGAGCTGCCTTAGTCATTTTATAAAATCGCCTGCCCAGCTCCAGTGTGGGTAAAACCTGAAATGAAATTCTATCGAACTTAGCAACCTGAGTTCCATCCTGTCCGAACACTTCGGCACTGCATATAATTTTTCCAGAAACTGCCCGCTCGAACTTCGCAACAGTTTTCAAGGTTTCCCCAGGAAAAGACATGCTCACAAAATCAGCGTGAACTCCTGTAAAAAGCGGCATCCCGGACCCAAGCGTCCTAGTTCTTGCGACAACCATACCCGCTGCCTGAGCAGCCATTTCGGTAGTAAAATGGGCTGGCATAACCTTCATATCAGCAAAATCACCGTCAAAGTGACCATCAAAATCCTTTTCCCTAGTTGTATATGTTGCTTCACCAGTGTTCATGCTCGTTAACTCAAAACTATCTAGATACAAACTGTTATCGTTATACATTGGAAGTATCTCGGCTATTTCTTTCCTTCCTAGTTGTTCACCAAAAATACTTTCGTCAAATGGCGGAAGAGTATCTCTTCCAATATATCTTGTAGCTCCTTGTTCGCCGGGGTTTAAAACCATATCCCTAACAACCTCAGCAACTTCTTCAGCATCTGGAAATTTTCCACCAGGAACAGTGCTTTCTAACTCTGCCAGGTCTGCTTTAAAAACTCTTGAGAACATGGAATGTACACTTGTGTCTCTTATAACATCACCTACTAATACACTCAGCTTGACGCCTTTTTTCTCAAACTCGGGAATCATTCGCCTAAGATCAGCCTCCGCTGCATGTTTGGTTCTAGCAACAGGTTCATAAATCGCATATTGTTTGGTTTGACCATAGTAGTGTGACCAAAGACTTTGCATGAAAATAATTTGTCCCCCTTCCTGCATATAAGGAAGAAATGATTGGACAAGTTGTAATTGCGTCTCATGATTAATCCTATCCGCCCAGTCTTCCCCCTTGCCTTCCTCTAAACCCCCTGCTGCATTTAATACTAAAACGTCTACTTTTCTTGTGGGGCTAATGACATCCCCACCCACTGCTGCATTTAAAAGATCTAGCCGTTGATTGGGATCCGTTATGTCTACCAAAACAGATTCAAAGTTTACATCTGGATTAATCTCTCTTACTTGATTAATTACTCCTTGCTGTCTTCTCTCGCTTCTTATATCGGGATTTGCATGAGTACCAACAATATCTGCTCCGGCTTCCGCAAAAGGCAAAGGTATTTTTGCGCCGATACCGCGAGAAGTACCTGTAATTACGACGAGCTTCCCTTTTAAAGGCTGGGTTTCTTTAATTTCTGCAGATGTTAGGATTTCTACCATGTATTTTTGGCAGTTAAAACGGATAATAACCCTTTTATTTTAGAAAGTCAACGCATTTTAGAGTTCCTATCGAAAAAGTCTTCTGGTTGGAACTTTGATTATTCTAAAGTCCAATCTGTGCGCCTCGGGGGTGAAACAGCCTCGCTACACCAATTTAGAAATAACTGAGGAACTTGAACTCTATAGAGAACAAATTTATCTTCGTGGACCAAACAGGAAATTCAAAATCAATTGAAAGAAGTTCAATTTCTCTGTCGTTTTGGCCCCTTGAACACTTCCGCAGCTGCAAGTTGAGCCTGTCCAACTACACCCCGATACCTTAGCACACTCCGTAGCTGGATCGGGCTGGGTAGAACCACCACTTGACTGAACTGTCGTCGTGGATGTTGGGGGTGAAGAAGTGGTATTTGATGATCCCGGAAACTGGCAACTGCCGTTTACCCAACTACCACCGGCCTGGGCGCAGCCTGTCGCAGGATCTGTTGAATATCCTTCTTTAGGTGGCGGATTATAGCTGCCTTGGGGTGGAACGCTGCCTGTTGGCGTTGAATAACCACCGGTTGGCTGGCTTGTACCTCCACATTTTTCGGGGTTCTCTGCACAGAATTTCTCAAATTCCTCGCGTTTCTGGGAGCTCTCAAATCCGCCGGATTGTCCTCCCCCGCACTTTTCTGGATTTTGTCTACAAAAATCTGCGTAGTCTCTAGCTCGTGTACCAAATTCACCGCCATAAGATCCGCACTGACAAGTATTGCTGCTCCACGAGCAATTTGGAGTCTTGTTGCACATCTCTTGAGGATCATATTTTACATTTCCGGAAGGTCCACCGTATCCGCATTCTTGAGGACGCGTTTGACAATAGGCACGGCACGACTCTTCACTATTGCATCCTCCGGGACCGCTAAACTTTCCACCTGTTGAAGAAGTAAATCCGGAACAAACTTGGTAATTATTTGGATCCGAACAGAATTGACCACAGGTTTCTTCTGAAGTGCATCCGCCGGGACCAACTCTTTTTTCTCCACCCCTTAACCCCACTTGCTGGGCGAATTGGGAACATTTTTCTCTATTTGCATCTTGAGAGCAGTAAAACGTGCAGGATTCATATGAATTGCAGCCCAATACTGTTTTTGCTTTTTCTAAAATTTGAGCTTTTGCGGGATCTTCCGTGTGACCCCCGCTTAAACCCTGACTCTTTGCAAAATTGCTGCACTTTTCAAAATTGGAAGGCTGTTCACATAAAGCTTTGCAAGACTCTATAGAGTCGCAACCTAACGAAGCTTTGGTTCTCTGCCAAAATTGACTGTCTTTTACCTCTATGTTTTCTTCTCTATGAAATCCTTTATTCTTGGCAAAATCTATACAGGTATTTCTATTTACAGGATCTTCACAATAATTTCGGCATTCCGAAAAATTTGCACAGTTACCAAGTTCTGCGATGGGAAAAACTATATCGTATTTTTTTGCAACTTCTTCTGGGGTTTGCTGAGCAAAAACAGCGGCTGCAGAAACTAGTAAGACAAAAACAATTATTAATATAACTTCTATCTTTTTCATTTAAGAAAATCAAGCGGATTTTTATAACTTGAAAATGGATTTACGTACTGAGTCTTTTTATCAAATGGGTTTTTGTATTCCACTCTTACAGGGACTTGAATCTTAGAAGCCTGTTGAGTAGTCTCCCCAGCTGGATTTTTTCTATTTTTTACTAATACAAGAACGGTAATTATTACCAAAACTACTATAATAATACCCAAAGACAAAAAGATGGTTTTTTTATTTAAATTAATAGGACCCTTAACTGCCGAAGGATCTTCCGCTACCAAAGGCTGAGAGGAAGAATTATCCATAACCTTAGTCTATATATTTAGCATAGCAAAATAAAAATATATTACAAGTAGGAAAAGGGGTGAGACAGTTATATTATTTATTGAGAGAAGGAAGAAGCATCTGCAGAATTTTGGTCAAGACCTGCGCCTACTGTATCTGGATTCGCATTGTCTACCTGCTGTAAAACATTTATCACATCCTGTTGGTTTGTTATTGGTTCCTGAGATACTCCTTGTTCTTGAAGCTGAGCCGGGGCAGCAGTCGGAGCCGTAGTTGGCTGCGGCTCTTGGACGATATTTTCTTTCTTATTGGAATTTCCAAGAAATCCGGATAGAAAGACAGCCGCTAAAATCAATGCGAGTACTACAGCTGCTCCTGCTAAATATAATAATAATTTATTGCCGGTTTTAGGCGGCGTGCCGGCGCTTTCTACCGGCGCTTCTGTATTGACTGCCGGCTGGCTCTCCGCCGGCTGATTTGGTTGTGCATTTTCCATTGTATTATTTATTTGCGTATTATCTTGATTACCCATATTTTTTATCTAATAATTACGGAGCGGCGCTTGGTACAACGCTTGGCGCAGCCGCTGAGCCGCTCGCATTTCCCGAAGTTTCTCCTCTTATTGAAGCAACTGCAACAATTAAATTTCTTACAGATGTTTTATAAGCTTTAAGTCCTGCAATAACTGCGTGCATATCTTCTTTGAACTGATCCAATTGTCCTTTAGGATCGTCGCCATCGCATTTAAAATTTGCTGCGTCTGTCTGAACGGCTTCCAAAAGTGGTGCTATTGCATTTTTATTTGTTTGAATATCCGAAACTAAAGCATCATAGTTTGGCAAAGTCTTTCCCTGCGGGACCAGTCTTGTCAAATAATAGTTTTGAATTCTTGTTGCTATTGAACCAAATACTTCTACCATACGGTTTGCATGGCGGATCATTTGATTCGAACGATTAACTATATTTTTTTCGCGCAGCCGGCATACACGCAGCTTGGCTTCTTCAAGACGAGCCTTGCCAAATGGAGAAACACCTGATGGTTTACGAGATAAACCCGGCGAAGCGTTTTGGCCTTGTCCTGAATTACCTGCCGAGCCCGGTTTTTCTCTTTGTGCGGATACTTGGGAAACAAAAACAACCAATAAGACTGTAAAAACTGCAATAAATATTGGAAAGATATAATTGGGGATTTTTTTCATTCTTTAAGCTAGAATACTAAATATCTCAATATGTTGTCAAGGGGTGCATCAGTTGATTTTTTTTATAGTCATTGATCCATCGTCGTTGTCTTGAATTTCATAGCCCATTTTCTTAATCTTATTGCGCATTTGATCTGCCAAATGAAATCTTTTTTTCTTCCTAAGCTCTTCCCTCTGCCCAACTAATTCCATGACTTTCTGTGGAATAATTTCTTCTTCTTTTCTTATGTAATTTTTTGCATTTTCAAGGTCAAGTCCCAAAATTTTATCGAATTTAAAAAGACTTTCTGCACGAGCCGACGCTGGATAATCAGATTTAACCAATTCCCAAGCAATTCCTAAAGCCTTTGGAATATTTAAATCATCATTTATAGCCTCTAAAAATCTTTCTTCGTATTCTGCGCAGCCCTGCCCGCCATCGCTTCGCTTAGGCGATTGCAGGCGGGCGATTTTTGGGGCATCGTACTGCGAAACAATCTCTCTTAAATTATTTAAGGCGGTTTGGGCTGCCTCCAAAGCCTCAAAAGTAAAATTCATTTTTGATTTATAATGAATAGTCAAAGTCAAATACCTAAAAGCCAAAGGATCAATTTTTTTCTTTTCAATATCGGAAATCGTATAAACATTTCCGCGGGATCTGGACATTTTTTCATCATCCACCAAAAGATAACCGCCATGAACCCAGTAGTTTGTAAATTTTTGGCCTGTTGCCGCCTCGCTTTGCGCAATTTCATCTTCGTGATGCGGAAAAACAAGATCTTCTCCGCCCGTATGGATATCAAAGGTATCTCCTAAATATTTAATGCTCATAGCAGAACACTCTATATGCCAGCCCGGAAACCCCTCTCCCCACGGACTTTCCCATTTCATAAGCCTATCTTTTCCCGCCTTTTTCCACAGCGCAAAATCTATACTGTCTTTTTTATCTGTCTCAAGAGAAACTCGGACGGCTTTTAACAGATTATCCATTTTATCTAAAGTATTTCCCGAAAGCTTCCCATAATTCTTAAACTTTTTAACTTCAAAATAAACAGTACCATCAACCTGGTACGCAAAGCCTTTTTTAAGAAGAATTTTTATAATCTCGATCATTTCTTTAACATTTTCTGAGGCTCTTGGGTAAACAGTTGCGGGTAAAATATTTAATTTCTTCTCATCTTCTAAGAAGATTTTTGTAAAATGCTCTGCGATTTGAGTTGGAGTTTTTCCCATCTTTATGGCCTCTTCGATAATCGGATCTATTTGCTCGACTTGTGGTGAGCCTGCCGAACCATCGGTACCGATATTTCGCATATGTCCTACATCGGTAATGTTTCTAACATGAACTACTCTATAACCGTTATACATTAAAACACGTCTTAGAATGTCGGCTCCGATATATGTTCTAAAATTACCGATATGAACTTCCCTGTAAACCGTAGGTCCACAGGTGTAAAGACCAACCTTATCTTTATCTATTGGTTTAAAGTCTTCAATTTTCCGCGAAAGAGTATTATAAATTCTGAGCATAAATCAATTTATTAATTCTATCATATAATAACTTGTGTTCAAAAGACGAGCGCGGGGAGCTTTCAAAATTTTCTCTGTTCGCATTCCGAGCACCTTAATTGACTTTATGAAGTAGTACGAGCTGCGGAACAAGAAAATTTTCGGAAGCGACCTCAGCGCTGTTTAAAAATGGAGAGCAGATTGCCGAACAAGTTTATCCTGATTGCCCTGGAAATTTTTCTACTCTTTGTTGATTTCTTGCAACAAGCGGCGGCGGTTTTTCTTTTTCCTTTTTCTGAAGATCCTGAATCTCTTCCATTTCTTCCCGCTCGACTTTTTCCGCCGGCCTTTCTTCTTCCCTCTGCGGTTTGGGCGGATTTACTAAAGGATCATAATAAACTTCGTTATGAAGTTCTTGTCTTAGTTCTTCAAGCTTTTTTTTCTTGTCTAAGCCTTCGGGCGTATTTTCGGATTGATCATTCGAGTCCTGAACTTCGACTCTTTGACTCTTGTCTTTCTCTTTCTCGCTTTCTGCGTATAAAGATTTCACAATATCTTGAGTATCTTTGCTTCTCCCTGTTATTTGGGAAGCCGCCGCTTTTCCCGTATCAGAAACTGCACCTGCAACAGTTTTCCCTGTTTGTTTTACAGCACTTACTCCTGTTTCTAAAATTTCGCCAACAACACTATTCGTATTCATATTTAATAATCGCTTCTTCCTTCCATTGCCCGCTGAAGAGTTATCTCATCGGCGTACTCAATATCTGCTCCAACCGGCAATCCCCTTCCTATCCTCGTGATTTTGAGTTTGAGATTTAAGATTTGAGATTTGAGATTTTTTGCGATATACATCGCCGTTGCCTCTCCTTCCATTGTGGGATTGGTCGCTAAAATTATTTCTTTTATAGATGGCTTCCCGGAGCCATTTGATGAGCCTTTGACTCTTTCCAAAAGTTGTTTGATGTAAATTTCATCCGGTCCTATATTATTTAGGGGGTCGATTCTTCCATGAAGAACGTGATAAATCCCACCATACTTGCCGCTTTTTTCAATTGAAAGAACATCTAAGGGGTTTTCAACAATACAAATTATAGAGTTGTCTCTTTTTTCGTCTGAGCAAATATAACATGGATCGGACTCGCCAACTATGAAACATATTGAACATAAAACTGTATCTTTTTTTAGATTTTGGACTGATAAGGAAAATTTATCTAATTCACCCTGAGGAACATGTAAAAGATAAAAAGTTAATCTTTGAGCGGTCTTAGGACCGATCCCCGGCAGTCTCTCGAAAGATTCAATTAAATTCTGTATTGCTTTTGGTATCCTCATAAAAACAAACTAATAACTTATAACTAATAACTAATAACTACTTTTAATCTCTTTAGCTATTTCTCCTGCCACCGATAGGATCTCCAGCTTCTCAAACATCTTTTCATCCGGTACGTTAATCGTGTCTGTTACAAAAACTTTTGACACTTTTGAATTCTGCAGTATATTCTTATAATCATTTGAAAAAACCGGATGAGTTGCAAAAACAACACTTTCCTCTATTCCTTGTTCTATTAGAAGATCTACTGCGGCATCTATTGTTCTTCCCGTTGAAATCATGTCATCAGCAATAATAGCTCTTTTGACTTCTTTTTTAAAGTCCGGCAAATTGGTATCTATCTTATTTGATTTTATATTCCCGGTTTCCAAATCCCGATCTTTTACTATCGAGATATATGGCATGTCCGAAAGCATTTCTGATAAAATCTTAATTCTTCTTATCCCGCCCATATCCGGAGAAACTAAAATAGAATTTTTAAAATCTGGAAAAATTTCTTTAATCTTTTGAGCAAAAATAGGAAGCGCGGAAAGATGAACTATGGGGATTTTGAAAAGCTCCGGAATTTTAATCGAATGAAGATCAAAAGTTATTAACTTATTCATTCCCACAGACTCTAAGGTTTCTATAATAACCTCCAAAGACACTGCTTCACCAGTTCTAAAGACATGATCCTGCCTTTGATATCCAAGATACGGGATAACTGCCGTTACCGATTTTGCCCCGCTTCGCTTTAGCGCATCTACAATAAAAAATAGCTCCATATAGGCAGTGTCCGAATTTGGAGAAGTTGACTGAATAACAACAGTATCCTGTTCTACTACTCTATCGATAACCCGAACTCTTCTCTCTCCGTCTGGAAAAATAAAAATTTCAAGAGGCGATAAGCTTGTATTTAATTGCCCGGCAACCTTTTCTGCCAAAGGCTTATTGGAGGAACCTGAAAAAACCTTCACCACCTAATTGTACTATGAACCCCTACTTTTTTCTAGGTCTCCCTGTTCTTCTTCTTTGATGCCCTGCATCTTTTAATCTATTAAGTACGGTCTTATGTGAGACACCCAATGGTTCTGCAATCTCTCTTGAACTCATCCCTTGCGCAAAATACTGCTGAGCTAACAAGTTAATATTGATTTCTTTTTTCCTAGGCCTCCCTCTTGATCTGATTGGCACGTCAGCTGCTCTCAGCCGATCATAGATAGTAGAGTGACTGCAATGCATAATATTCGCTATTTCTGACCCTGTCTTTCCCTCTACGGTATATAATCTTGTTGCCTCGCTTACATCAATATCGTGGAGTGGTCGACCCATACCTGTCTGAGGTTTGCCTTCTTTTAATCTCTGAATATCTTTAAATGCTCTGACCTCTCGTTGTCTCACCCCTTCTCGAGTTAAATTTAAATCATCTCCAATAACTGACAGACTATCACCGGACTTCCCGTCTTCCGGATAACGCCTTCCAATAACCTCTTGTTGTCCAATTGGTAACTTCTGTATAAATCCTTTTTTATCTGCTTCTCTTACCAATGCTATATTCGGAGCTTTTAAAATTGAAACTCCTTTTATATATTTTCCTTTTTGCATTGATTCATTTATTCCTCCCACAGGAGAACCCTCAATTCTTCTCATAAATTTATCTTATAGTATAACTTGGATGAGTTCTGAAGTCAACGATGGACTTACTGGCCGCCGCCAAGAAGGCCTTGCAGTCCCCCGCCCATTTGGGAAAGTTTTTTTGCCGCAACTTCCTGAGATTTTTTAATTGCCTCATTTACTGCATCTTTTATATCATTATCCGATTTTCCGTTGGTATTTAGCTCTTTAATTCTTTGATCTCCTGTTATTACAATATCAACGCCGTTTTTTGAGACACTTACTTCTTCTCCCTGCAATTCCCTTTGAATTTGCATGGCCTGATCTCTCATTTTTTTAATATCTTTAATCTGTTGAAACGGATTCATAAAATCACCTCCTGCGCCCCGCGAAGCCTTTCGCGAAGTGGGGCTTTTAAGATTTTAACATAAAATAAACCGAAGTTTTCCTTCCGGTAATTTCTTTTAAAGCATCTTCAATTATTTCCCGACTTTTCTTATCTTCAAGTTTTTCTTTATGAAATTTAAATTTTGCTTCAATTACAAATTTTTTTCCATCATAACTTTTTAAACTGCATCCACGCAATACTCCTGCAATGGAATGATTTTGTGATTTTACTTTATCAATAAGTTGAGCAAGAATATCTTGGCGCGGGGAGCCCCGCCCTGGCGGGGCGACCTGCGCGCCTTTTTTAGAATCGTGATCCAAGCTTGTGCGAGCGTCATTTTCAATGTGCGGTAAATGATCAGCGCCTTCCGGATCGGAAGTATATTCTATAATTGCAATCTCCAAGGGAAGCTGAGACAAAACAGAATATTTAAGTTTCCCGTGGGCTTTTGTCAGCAAATCCATTAGCGTCTTAATATCCCCGATGTTTAGATCTATATCGGATTTTTCTTTTGAAACCCCAACTTTTATAAGAAGCGTCTCATGAAGTTTAAACATAAGTCTTTCCATAAAATATTTCATATCGACTCCTCCATCGGTAATTTTTCCTACAAGAACTATTGCCTCCTTTGCATTTTTTTGCAAGAGAAATTTAATCATCGCCTCTGTCTGACTATCTATATTTGTTACTCTATAAATCTTTTCTACCATTTCTTTTGTAATTTTTTTATTTCCAGCTTCTCCCGCAATCTCTTCCAGTATTTTTACGCCGTCCCTAAAACTTCCGTCGGAAAACTCCGAGATCTTAAATAGGGCGTCTTTTTCTACGGAAATCTTTTCTCTTTTTGCAATTCTTAAAAACGCCCGGACAAGCTCTTCTGCCGTTGCCTTCTTAAAAGATATATGAAAACAGCGGGATGCGATTGTCTGGGGCACTTTATGAGGCTCGGTTGTACAAAGTATAAAAATTACATGGCTAGGCGGCTCTTCCAAGGTTTTAAGAAGCGCATTAAATGCTTCAGTCGTTAACATGTGAACTTCATCTATAATATAAACTTTTTTTAAGGCATTAGCAGGTGAAAGTTTAATTTTTTCTCTTAGATCCCTTATTTCATCTATTCCCCTATTTGATGCTCCGTCTATCTCCAAAATATCTATATTCGTTCCATTTGTTATGGAAATGCACTGATGGCATTTATTGCAGGGCTCAATATCAGATGCAAGATGTAAGATATCAGACTTAAGAGGTTTTTTCTTAGGTCTTAAGTCTGTAGTCTTAAGTCTTTTCTCGCAATTTACTGCCTTTGCAACGATTCGGGCGGCAGAAGTCTTACCAAGACCCTTGGGACCGGTAAAAAGAAGTGCATGAAAGCCTGAATCTTTTGAAAGAATAGAAGTAAGTTTATCCCTAACTTCCTTACTGTCCAGCTCTTCTATTGTTTGAGGCCTGTACTTGCGGTAAAAAACCATAACTCCTTTCAGTCGTAATCAACAAATAAATACCAATTATCCAATAATCCAATTCCCAATTTTATTATTAGTTGATTAGATGATTTGTTGATTTGTTAATTGGTATTATTCTTACTCGTGGTTTATCCCGAGTAAGTGCATTATTCCATGTTCCGCGAGTTGCTCAATTTTCTCATCCACCAAAATCTCCTGCGCCGCTGCTTCTCTTATAACTTGCGGGTAGGATATAACAACATCGCCTAAAAAAAGAGTGTCTGAGGGATTTTTGGCCGGCTCCCCCTCGGCTTGGGAAAACGAAAGAACATTTCTTGTTTTATCTTCTCCCTTATACTTGCGGCTAAGCTCTCGCATTTTTCGGTCTCCTACAATTGCAATAGAAACCTCAGCTTTTCCAGCGACTCCCTCTTTTTTCAACAGATTGTTTACCAAAGATCTAATACGCTTTCTGTTGACCTTGTACCTGCTTTCCACAAAAATTGAAACTTGGACTTCTTCCATATTAAACCCATGTTTTTTTCATTCGCCTTGCTTCTTCTTGTTTTTGTTTTTTGGCAAGTGATGGCTTTAAATAAAATTCTCTTCTTTTTGCCTCTTGAATTATCCCTCCGGCAATTACTTTTCTTGAAAATTTTCGAATTAAAGCCTCATCAGATTCTCCCGGCTGTTTTCTAACAACCACCATAAAAAAACACCCCCCTCCGCCCCGCGAAGCTTTAGCGCAGTGGGGTTTTCAATTAAAATATCTAGAATTAACGTTATTTTTACCATCTTTAACTGGGGCTTCGGAGGGGCAAGCCCCCTACCTAAGCCTAGGCAGACAAGAAACAATCTACACCCTTATTTTACTCCATTGAAACCTTTTTTCCAAGAGGACCGATTAGATGGAAGTGGAGATGATCTATGATTTGCGCTCCTCCGCCGTTTATAACAATTCTGTATCCTCTGTTTTCCAGTTTTTGATCTCTTACTATTTCTTGGATAACGTTTTTTACCTTTTCCAAGCCAGATGAGTCTTTAAAATCCACAAAATCTTTTGTATGTTTTTTTGGCATAACTAAAATATGGACTTCGGCAATTGGATTTATGTCGGGAAACGCCATAACAAACTTATCCTCATAGGAAAATTCCTTAGGAATTTCGTGCTTTGCAATTTTACAAAAAATACAACCTGGCATATGGCACATTGCTTATGGCGCATAGTTTTTTTAACTATATGCAATACGCTATAAGCTATAATCTAGATTTTCTCTAGGACTTTAATTATACTATCTAGTGATAGCTTCGTCGGTCTCATTTTTGGATTTTTAACAGAACCGTTTAGGAGCATTTTCCGGCCGACATGAAGAAACCAAGTTGCATCCGGATCTATTTTTTTTAATTTTTCATAAACTAAAGTTAAATCTATATCAGAGTTTTGAGTTTTGAGTTCTTGCCCTGAGCGAAGCCGAAGGGTTGAGTTTTGAGTTCGTAAAGGCTTCGCCTTCACGCGTACATATCCCTTTCTTGGATCTTTGCGGACAACGATTACGTACCCCATCTTTTGAGAAAGTTTTATAACTGTATCATTGATTGTTTCAAATCCTATTCCACGGCCAAATCGCGTTTTAAATTTTTTTCCTTTTTCCGCAATTTCCCGTTCTGCCCAAATTCTATTCTCAAACTCGTGCAAGACCGCATCAAGACATTGCACTACAAAATCTACATAATATTCATCCTGATCGGGCTTTTGAACTTTAAGCCCATCTAAAATACCAACCAAAGAAAACTCGTGATAATCTGCAGTTGCGTCTTTCCAAAAAACTTCTTTGAAATGGTCAACGTCTACAACCACTTTAACCATTCTCCCAAGCGCTTCAAGTTTTTCTTTGTTAATTGTTAATTGTTTACTGTTAATTGTTCGTTTGACAAAGTCAAACGTCAGGCTTGCTGCACAAATATTTGTGTCCGGAGTTTGATGATGATCCAAAGATCCAAGTCCGGTATCGACATGAATTACCTCATCCTTTCCTATTTTCTCGATAGGGTTTTTGAGATTTGCTTGCCCCTCGAAGCCTTGGCGAAGTGGGGAGATTTGAGATTTGAGATTTCCAATTCGTTCCCCAGCAGGGACGAATTGGATGTTTGCATCTTCCCATCCCGGAAGAAACCTTTTTATAAGCCAGACAGAAGTTATTGCATCAAGATCCGGCGAGCTATGAGTAACAACGACCTTCATAGGCTTTAGTATACAGTTTCTGGAAGCGAAAAAAAAGACTTCAAGAACTTGACATACATTAATTCACTATGCATACTTTTATTTAATGGATAATCAAACTGCAACGCCTAATCCAACTCCAACGCCTGAGAATATTCCGGTTCAAAATCCTGCTGTTCAGGAAACTTCTCCTTCTCAAGTTTATACTGCTCCCCAACCCGTTACTCCTCCGCCACCTCCTAAATCTTTCCTATCAAACAAAATAATATTACTGATTGTAATTCTATTAATACTTTTAGGTCTCGGCGGAACATATCTTGCCCTAAATTCCAAGCCCCAATCAAAACCGACCTCCGGAATCACGCCCACCCCCTTGCCCACCGAAGTTTCAGCGAAGGCGGGAACCTCAATCGACGAAACCGCAAATTGGAAAACATATACAAACACAAAATACGACTATTCGATTAAATATCCGCAAAGCTGGAATATACAGTCACCGGGAGGTGGACAGTTCGGCGACGAGTGTAAATCAGCTGATGGAAACTCCGAGATTATCGAGCTTGCCAGCAAAGATCATAAAAGTTGTGGTTTCTTAGGAGACTATGTACCGAGCGATCATGTAGAGATAATTATTAGAGCTTCTAGTACACCTTATTCTGAAATTCCCGGATTAGAAAAAATAACCGTTGCAGGACAAACAGCTACAAAATACAAATTTACCAAAGACAGTGAAGGTCCTGCACCAACAGCTACAATAATATCTTTCGGCCGAAATAATACGAGCTATAGCATATACATTCAGCAACCAAGAATAGGAGTCGATTACGACCCATTTCTTGATCAAATCCTCTCGACCTTTCAATTCACTAATTAGCATGTCATTCTGAGACCTTGCCGAAGAATCCAGATCCTTCGCTCTGCTCAGGATGACAATCGCTTCGCTCCCTTGACAAAAATAAAAAAATGAACCAATATATAATTGTAGTATGAATCCGAAGACTGCCAACTTAGATCCAAATCTTAGACAAGCTTATGAGCGAGTAATGGGAACAGCAGATCCAACAACTGCCGCCGCCAATACTCCCAGGGTTTCGGATAATATACCCAAACCTCAAACTCAAGTAGTTACAGCTAAAAACAGGGGGAGGCTTTCTCCGATACTTATTGTTGTGGCAGTTTTTTTGTTTTTTATAATTTATGCGATTATCTGGACAATGATTTTTAAACTAAAGATTCCCTTTTTACCCTTTTAACTGCCTCGCTAAGAGAAA
>JBBTYY010000054.1:0-3407 GCA_038061615.1 Patescibacteria group bacterium
TTATCCATTATCCCAACAAAATAGTAGGGGGAGCGGGGAAGAGCTTTTGTCCAGTAGTCTATGAATTCTTTCATTTCCTTATTGTTAAGACCAAGTTTTGGAAGGAGAGTTTGGAAGAGTTGAGATAATTCGTTTTGAGTAATTACATATCCGTTTTTTGGCTTTGTTATTTTAGAATCCGGAACTTTGGATTCATAATAGAGATACGGATATTGATTATTGTTGGATTCAATAATTCCATCCGGATTTGCAACTACATTCCAACCCGTCGAGCTATTGTAATCTGGAATCGTAAGGGTAAAAAATCCTGTTGTATTAACTTTAACATTCACATTCTGTTTTTTTGTTGGATATAAGTAAATTGCAGGCTTACAGGCTGGAGTCCACCACGAATATGTTGGCGTCTGAACAAAAACAATTTTTTTAAGCTGGAGAGTTTTTTTTACCGAAGTTAAATCCAAGGGCTTATCGGTTGGCAAATATTCATACGCATCACTACCATCTATAAGATACATTAACTCCAGATGGAAATACAAAGGCAGACTTGTATTTTTTGCCTGAACCTTTAAACTTCCTACATTTCTTGCTCCCAATCCATTCACAAAATCTCGAGTTGTCTTATTTCCGTTGTAAACGTAGGCAACAGCGACTGCCGGCTCAGATAAACCAATTATATCTGTTTTATTAAAAGCATCCGGTGGAAAACTTACCGTATCTCCGACAACCACCTTCATTGCTCCTCCGGTTGATTGGCAGTTTTTAATATAATCCGGAATTGACACCCCGTCTCTTAGATATATTTTAAAAATAAAATCCGGCTGTGGAGGAACTTCTTTGTTCTGAAGTACAAAAATAAGATTCGGATCTGTCGCCTTGCCAAAAAAATCCGAACCCATCGTATAAATTCCATAACCGTCTTTATCTACTGCTCCGGTATTGTGCATTTCCTTAAATTTTCCTGGTTCCTTTACATGTGCATCGCTTTTTACAAGGTTATATTGTGCTCCCTGATAGGAAACAGTATCTGTTGTAATAGGAGCGCCTTCATCAAGGCATGCGGTATTGGTGGCTATAGCAGGAGTATTACTTTTAGGTTTTGGTGGAGTGAAAAATCCTGCAAATGCTGCCGCACCTATAACTGTCACACCAATTAATAAAAGTATGATTTTATTCATTTGTTTTTAAATATACTATAATTATATCTTATCACTGTTGTTCTTATCGCTGTCAACTATTTCCTTTGGTTCTGGTAATGCCTCTTCGACTTTCATTTCTTTTGGTTTTTCTTCTCTTTTTTTTGATGTATCAAGCATTGTAGATTCCTCTTCCTCTTTTTTGCTTATTTCTTCTGTTACTGCTTTTGCCGCCTCAATTTTTGCCTTAAGATAAGCGATGACCTCTGTCTGAGCAAAACCACCGATAAGAAGGAAAGGAAGTATGGCTCCGACTGCCTCCATTCCTTTCGTAATATTTTGTGTATCGGCAGACACCAGAAGATTTATAGTTTCGGAGATTTTATCTATGTCATTTAGAATCCATTCTTTTCTGTCTCTTTGTTTACCATCAATTGACTTTGGCGGTTCAAGCTTTAAGTAATTTTCCTGCCATATCTTCTTAACAGACTCGTAATCATCGATACTTACAGCCTGGACTCTATTGGCTACCGGAAAATTCGCCTCTGCTTTAAGATCTGCTGTTCCCGAAGCTTCTAAAATAGAAACGGCAAGAGCATTGCCTTTTTCTTTTGCCTCCAATAATTTTTGCTTGAGACTCTCATCTATTCCCGACTCTCCCTTTCGCATTGCAGATAATATTGAATTGGCTAATGGGTCGCCTTTTTGATGGGCTTGTGTCAGGGCGCTTTTTATCGAACTTAATTTTTCTCTTTCTTGTACCGAGGAGACATTGCTTAAATTATTCATTTTCTGCAGTACTCCGTTTAATTTTGCTGTCTCAACTGAAGGCTTAAGACCTGTTTTAGATACTGCTCCCGCTGCCGAAAGAATTGAAGTAGCCAATGGATCACCTCTTTGAGCATCTTGTTTTAACCTTTCCTGCAATGAATTATATCGATCTCTTTGCGTTGGAACTGCTACACGGCGAGGATTTGCTATTCCTTCTAATGTTTCGTGCAGCCTTGCGACATCTTGATGTTTTCCAATATCGGATGACAAGAGAGACGTTTCATATTTCGCTATATCTCTCATCGTAGGAATACTTAAGTTTGCAAGACGAAGCAAATCGGAGCTCATCCGATTCCCTCTTATATTCGTTGCCTGAGCATTAATTATTGTTTCATTCGTTTGTATCTGCGGGATTGCAATCCTAGCAGAAGTAAACGGAAGCGGACGGGCTACTCCTTCAGGTTGTGTAATGGGAGGCGGAGGCTGTCCTCCCGTACCTCTTCCAACTAAGGAAGACCCCCCAGCTACTAATTGTTTTATCAATGCACTTTCCCCAAAAGAAAAATCATGAAGAAAATCAAGAAAAATCTGAAGAAGAAGAAACGGCAAAATAATAACTACCCAAAGCATAAGAAGTGCCACTACATATAGAGCAAATGTATCTTTGTTATTTACGCTGTTATTAAGCCCTACTGCTTGCCCCGGTCCTCCTAAAAGAATGCTTATTGCTGTTTGGTACTCAATGACTCCGTTAAAATCAAACTTTAAGGGAATACCCGAAACCGAACTCGTACTTGAGTTCCATAGATGAACCAGTCCCGAAAGAAAAATTGCAAAAATAGGAGCATACAAAAGCCAGCGGAAGAATTCTCCCACCCAAATTTTCGCAGTATTTCTAATTGGGGAATATAAAAGAAGAAGCGGAAATATTGGCGATATTATTATAAAAAACCAGAGAATAATTTTTCTAAGGATAAGTATTCCAACCATCACATAGTAAGTTAGGGCAGTTAGTTTAACAAGAAGAAGAGATACGAAAGCAGATTCATCAAAAGCCGGTCCAAAAAGCCTATATCCTTGAAAATCTTTGTAACCAAATCCTACAAACAAAAGGTCTTTTTGGCAAATGGCAATACATCCCGAAGATGAACTCTTCAGGAAAAACCCCTGTATCGCGTCTGTAATCTGATAAATAAACTGTATAAGAGCAAAAGAAAAAGTAACCAGAAGAAGTATCATAATAAATCTTGGGATAAACCTCATTACTGTTATATTCCGTCCGCGTGTGACTATTATTACAAAGGCAGAAATCAAGACAAAAAGAGTAAAAAATGCATAAACAATATTTCTGATTGTTGCCCAAAAAGATGCCAGCGGATTATTGTTTCCTCCCGAAACAGAAGACCAGTTATAGTTTGCCAAAGTCCAATCCAAGAATTCTCCCGAACGGGCAGCAACTTTACCGACAAAAGTAACCTCATCGTCTGTTACCCATTGTCCTTC
>JBBTYY010000054.1:3507-4800 GCA_038061615.1 Patescibacteria group bacterium
GGTAATAAAAATTTTCTTAATTTTGGGCAGGTATTTTATCATATCCTTAATTAAAACCGGGTATATGCAATATGTCAACCGTTATAACTTGAATAAAAACAAAACCAAAAATCGCCAAAAGCAATCCCGCAATTGCATAATATATATAGCTTTTTCCAGTGTTTAATTGATTAGGATCTCCCTGGGAGGTTAGGATAATATAACCTCCATAAATAATAAAAAGAAGGGCAACACCGCCAATTATTCCAAGTCCAATCCCGTAGAATTTCGCAACAAATGCAAAAGGGTCATTTGGGATACAGCCTAAATCAGTTTGAACTCCATCCGGACAGGACATATTATAATTTTATCGTAGCACAAAATGAGGATTAAAACCAACCTTTTTTCTTTTTACTTTCTTCTTCAAATTGTTTTAAAAGAGTTTTTTGATGCGAACTAAGATTTTTGGGAATTATAACTTTTATTTTTACATAATGATCTCCCCGCCCTGAACCTCTTAAATGCGGAGCTCCTCTTTGTGCAAGTCTTACAACTGTATCCGGCTGAGTACCCGAAGGAACACTAAGCTTTACCTGCCCATCTACTGTTAAAACATTCACCGTATCTCCCAATGCGGCTTTATAAAATGGGACTTCAACTTCTGAAATAATATCAGATCCTTCTCTTTTAAATCTTGGGTCTTTCGAAACGTCCAGGACAATATCATAATCAGGAAATTTAATTCTTGATCCATCATCAACTCCTGCCGGAATTTTTATTGTCTGATCTTTTCCTTCAATTGATATTTTTTTTGTTGTTCCATGCATTGACTCCATAAAATCAATTGTCAAGGAATACGCAGGTTTTCTTTGTCTTTGAGAAAAGGGTGATGACCCGCCACCAAAAAACTGTTCGAATATCTCAAATGGGTCAGAAAAACCGCCAAAATCCCAGCCAGAGGCTGGTCCGCCTCTGGCGGAAAAATCTTCCTCTGAAGTAGTATAAGTGTAAGTAAATGGTCCATATTGACCTCCCTGTTGTCCTCCGAATCCTCCGCCAAACGGTCCTTGACCTGTTGCGCCTTGCGAAAAAGCATCTGGCCCATAAAGATCGTATGCTTCTTTTTTCTTAGGATCCGATAAAACCTCGTAAGCTTGATTTATTCCTTTAAACTTTGTTTCTGCTTCTTTTGATTTATTTTTATCCGGATGATACGTAAGTGCTAATTTTCTGTAAGCTTTCTTTATTTCATCGGCCGATGCATTTCTTAAAACTCCTAAAACTTGATAAAAATCTTTTTGTGCCATAAACTTC
>JBBTYY010000054.1:4900-8070 GCA_038061615.1 Patescibacteria group bacterium
TTTCCAAATCTTCTTTTGTTCCCGTTTCAAGGACAGATTTAAGATCGGCGATTTTACCCTCTACTTCTTTCTTAAGACTTGAGTCGGCTTTATCACCTGCATCTTTAAGTGTTTTTTCTGCCGTAAATATTAGCGAATCTGCTGTATTTTTGGCTTCTATTAATTCTTTTTTCTCCAAATCCTCTTTTGCATGTTCTTCTGCCTCTTTAGTCATTTTCTCTACTTCTTCTTTTGTAAGTCCGGTAGATCCTGTAATTTTTATACTCTGTTCTTTTCCCGTTGCCTTATCCTGAGCTTTTACATTTAGAATTCCGTTTGCATCAATATCGAAAGTGACTTCTACTTGAGGAACTCCCCGTGGAGCAGGAGGGATTCCGTCTAAGATAAATCTTCCAAGAGATTTATTATCAGATGCCATTGGTCTTTCTCCCTGCAAAACACTTATCTCAACTTGGGTTTGGTTATCTGCCGCTGTTGAAAAAACCTGGGATTTTGAGGATGGAATTGTCGTATTTCTTGAAATAAGAGGTGTGGAAACGCCACCTAAAGTTTCTATACCAAGTGTTAAAGGAGTAACATCTAAAAGCAGAACGTCTTTTACTTCTCCTCCTAAAACTCCGCCTTGGATGGCTGCCCCAATCGCGACGACTTCATCCGGATTTACTGACTTATTTGGTTCTTTGCCAAAGAATTTGGTGACGGTTTCGATAACCTTTGGCATTCTTGTCATTCCGCCGACAAGTACAATTTCATCAACATCCGATGCTTTTATTTTTGCATCTTTTAAAGCCTGTTCGACCGGTTTTATGGTTTTTTGAATAAGGGTATCCACAATTTGTTCAAGTTTTGCACGAGTTAAAGTCATTGTAAGATGCAAAGGACCATCTTTTCCTTGCGTTATGAACGGCTGGTTGATCTGTGCCTCCGTTGAAGAAGACAATTCAATTTTTGCTTTTTCCCCAGATTCTCGCAAACGCTGGAGCGCTTGAGGATCTTTTTTAAGATCTACCCCATTTTCTTTTTTGAATTCTTCGGCAAGATAGCTTACAATAAGCTGATCAAAATCGTCTCCTCCTAAATGAGTATCTCCATTTGTTGATTTTACTTCGTAGACTCCTTCTCCCAGCTCAAGAATAGAAATATCAAATGTTCCTCCGCCCAAATCGTAAACTGCGATAGTATGAGCATTCTTTTTATCAAGTCCGTAAGCCAAGGCTGCTGCTGTTGGTTCGTTTATGATTCTTAAAACTTCAAGTCCTGCAATTTCTCCTGCTTGTTTTGTTGCCTGGCGCTGACTGTCGTCAAAATACGCAGGAACAGTAATAACGGCCTGTGTTACTTTTCCGCCAAGATAGCTTTCGGCATCGCTTTTTATTTTTTGAAGAATCTGGGCTGAGATTTCCTGAGGAGTAAAAGTTCTACCTTCAACTTCTACAATTGCCATTCCGTCTCTGCCGGATTTTACCGTATAGGGCAACCATTTAATATCGTACTGCACGGACTCATCATTAAATTTTCTTCCAACTAATCTTTTAACAGAGAATACGGTTCTTTTGGGCTTTAAGACTAACTGATGCTTTGCAACATCTCCGACAATGTGAGAAATAGGATCAACAACCGATGGCGTAATATTTCTGCCTTCCGAAGAATGGATAATTTTAGGAGTTCCTCCCTCCATTACTGCAGCTGCTGAATTTGTTGTTCCTAAATCAATTCCGATAATTTTTCCCATAATCTAATTTCCTCCTTTTCCTACTGTCACTTGTGCGACTCTTAAAAGAGTATCATCTAACATATATCCCGGTTTTAACTCTTCTATAACTTTCCCTTCTGCTCCGTCAACTGTTTGATTACATTCCATATATTTTGGGTCAAAGTCTTTTCCTAATGTTTCTATTCTTACAACCCCTTCCTTTTCTAGTATATCAAATAATTGCCTTATACTTAATTCAAGGCCTTGATCATTCGTGTGCTTCTTAGCAATCGTCAGTGTATCAAGAGCCGGCAATAATCTTAAAATAAGTCCTCTATTGGCTGATTTTATCAACTCTTGCTTTTCTTCTTTCGCCCTTTTTTCTAAGTTCTGATAATCTGCCAATGTTCTTTTAAAATGATTTTCAAGATCCTCAACTCTTTTCTTTAATTCTTCTTTCTGATCTTGTTTTATACTTTTCTTTGCCATTTCATTGTTATATTTTATTTTTTATTTTTAATATTTTATTTTGAAACCCTACCATCCCTCTGCGAGTTCGTTAATCAAATTACTAAAGTATCTGACTGCCGGCACAATGTACGTATAATTTAATCTTGTAGGTCCTATTACCCCAATTTCTCCGGTTGTATGCTTTAGAGTTTTATAATGAGCAAAAACGAATCCGTAAGGACCGTCAAGTTTTGGGCCCAGGTCTTCTCCAAAAAGGATGTGTACGTTCTCATCATTTTCTATTTTTGAAAAAATTGCATCAAAATATCCCATCTCATCTATAACACTTAAGAGATTTTTTGTAATATCTATATCTAGAAATTCCGGCATATCTAAAATGTTTGAGTAGCCGGCGCAGAAAAAATCGCCGTCGTCGGTTGTTGCAATTGCCAAAGCCTTGGTTTTTTCCGCCAGAGATCTTGCAACTTCCTTGAGTAACCGCTGCTGCGTTGCTCTGTAATCCCAAACTTTTTCTTTAAGCTCGACTCCTTCTGTAACAGAAATTTCCTTTTCCTTCATCAGCTGGTTAACATAAAATTTCATGCCTTCGGGAGTAGGAATGCGCCCTGCAGACGAATGAAATTTTTGAAGATATCCCAAATCCGTAAGCTTTACCATTTCATTTCTAATAGTTGCAGGAGAAGCGCTGATATTTCGCTTTTTCTCAAGCGTCTCTGAACCCACAGGCAAAGCAGTTTCTATATATTCTTCTATGAGATTTCTTAAAATTTCGATTTGTCTTTGAGTAAGATTATGCATAAAAGTTGGGTTGTCATCCTGAGTGGAACGAAGGATCTAGATTCTTCACTTTCGTTCAGAATGACATTAGAGTTAGCACTAATATAGCATGACTGCTAAGCTCTGTCAAGGGGTATTTTGTTTTTTTCGCCTTTTCAAAGCTGAATGCATGAAAAATTAAATGAGTGATTCAGGGGGATTCCTTGTTTATCAAGGAGGGGGTGAAATC
>JBBTYY010000055.1:0-1269 GCA_038061615.1 Patescibacteria group bacterium
AATAAAAAGGGGAAAGCTGCAGAAGAATCCTGTCTATCGATGTTGGAACGTAAATAGTTGATGGTATAGACGAAAAAAGATATAAAAGAAAAACCCTTCCGCAATAAAGAATTAGCGATGGGTAAATAATTTTTTTATGAATTCGTTTTTTCTCCTACCAAATATGGTGAAAATTAAAAAAACTCCCGTTACAAAACTTATTAATTTGGAAATTTTTCTTATCGGAGTATCTTCAAATGAAATCTTTATATCATGAAGGCCCGGCGAAAGATCAAATAAAATTATTCCGGGGTATTTTGGATTTTGAAAATTAATAGGGTAAATATTATTGTCAACATATAATTTCCATCCCGGAAAATATAGGGTGTTTTCTTTTATAAGTGCATTTTTCGATGTGACCTTTATTAAATATTCATGTTTCACTGAGCTTCTAAACGTCTCTAAAATTTTTGCTTCTCCTTGAGGAATAGTAATATGAGGCACCAATCTAGCATTTGATTTAAACTTATCTGAATCCACCCAAATTGTAACACTATTTCCAACTTTAGTCATATTGCGAGGAAAGTCATATTTAATTGCTTGGTCATTCAATTGCGGAATAGTTCTCCTATTACCCCAGTTAAGGATAGTTGTTAATATTACAATTAAACACAATCCGATAAAAAACCATTTCTTGGTGATATTCTTTACAGTGATACCTGCAATTATAGATGAAAAAAAAGAAGCCAATAAAAGCAATCTATATGAAAACTCAAAACCCCTGAGTAGCGAAATGTTCATCCATATTGGACTTGAAACAGATTGAGTCATAATAATAAGTATAAAGAAAGAAATAACAGATATTAAATATACCCCTTTTTCTTTCAAGGAAATTTTACCTTTAATGAATAAAATAATCGAAAATATGACAACGAACCATTGTACGTAGCCTACTATAAAAGATAGTTCTCCTTTGTGTCCCTGAAATAAAAAACCCCATCTCCACGGTGAATAAATAAGTTCACCCAGAGGAATAAAAGAAATGTTACCCTTTGCGAGCAAATTCATGTATTTCGATTCAAAAATTACCGGTATCCAATAGAAACAGGATAAAAGTAGTCCTGTCAAAAGTGTAAAGATGTAGAAAAATATATATTTAATTTTCTTATGATTTTTTGTAACCCAAAGATATAGGCAATATGCGATAATAAATGGAAATGATATTAGAGATATTGCTTGATGTGAAAGCATGAGGAGCGAAAAACTTACTGCTGATATTAAAAACCATTT
>JBBTYY010000055.1:1369-5948 GCA_038061615.1 Patescibacteria group bacterium
TACTCCAACGAGGAATATAATTTCCATCTTTTAAAGATTCAAAAAATGATATTGCAAAACTGGTATGTATGGTTAAATCTCCGCTTTCGTAAGTGCCTTTTCTTAAAATACTTATAACAGGCAATAATGATATTAAGATTAGAAGAAATAGCAGGTTAATATTCTTTTTTGGATAAACAAACCTGTAGAATACCACTCCACCTAAAAGAAATAACGAAGCTATAATATTAACAAGAACCATCTTATAGGGGTCTAAAAGAATATTCATTTCTTTTTGTAATTAGCAACTAGTCGTGAATTTTTAAATATTAATAAAATTATAATAAACAGTAACGTAATAACACTGCTCCGTTGAGAAAGAGTTCTAAGCTTAGTATTTTCGAATCTTAACTCTGCCTTATATATCCCAGGGGTTAATTTAAATATGATGACTCCCATGTATTTAGGATCATTAAAATAAATAGTATGTGGGGAATTATTTATTAATAATCTCCAATTCGGAAAGTATAAAGTATTTTCTTTGATTAATACATTTGTTCTTGCATCAATAAGATATTGATGGTTTGTCGGATTTCTATAGATTTGTTTGATTTCGGCTCCACCCTTTATAGTTTCTATTGGTAGTTTTGGTATATCTTTTAGAACAATATTGTTTAAATTTGGATAGTATTTTTTATATATTGAATCTGAAGGATCATAGAATTCAGTATATAGTGTTTCATACCCCGCACGGTTTTCTTTTTGTTCAGGTACCATTTTTCTATTTCCCCAATTAAGAATTGTTGAAAAAATAGTAATCAAACAAATTATGAGGATAATCTTATTGCTTAATTTAGTAGATACAATCGCTGATATGGCAGCTAGAATAAATGCAATGGGGACAAGTAATCTCCAAGCGAACTGGAAATTATTAAGATATGAGAAAAATTCCCAAATTTTTTTGGATTCTGAAAGGGTCATAAAAGTTAAAATTAAAAAAGAGATTTGGAAAAATAAAAGAAGTAGTATTTTTCTTTTATTTTTTATTTTTCTAAATATCATTATGGATATAAGAAATATTGTTAGTTGAGCATATCCAAGAACATAATGAGTTTCTCCGTAGTGGCCTTGAAATAGTAGTCCGAATCTAGTTGGAGAATAAATAATATCTTGCAATGACAGAAACCCACCCGTAGGTAGTGTGAGGGAATATAAAGTATATTTTACTTCAAATATAGCAGGTATCCAATAAAAAGTTGAAATCGATAATCCAAGAATAATGGAACCAAGCCAATAGAATAAATCGCTAATTCCTTTTCTCTTCTTTTTTACCCAAATAATAAAAGCATAAATTGCAAGAATGTGAAAGGTAATCATAGCTGTTGCAAGATGAGATGTTATCAGAAGTGCGATACTAATAGCTTCTAGAATTAAAAATTTATACTTTTTTGTTTCAATAAGATTTTTAGAATACAAGAAAACCAGCGGTATAAAAACAAAAGATAAAGTTTCACCTACTGATGCTCGAAAGTGTAAATCAACTAAATGATAAGGAGCAAAAAGATACATAATTGAGGCTAAAAATCCAGGTGTCTTTCCAAATTCTTTTTTTGCCCACAAATACATGGTGATTCCTGAGAAAGTATAAGATAGTATTAATACCAATTTAATACTGTTTAAAAATGAAAATCCTATAAAGTGGAAAATTGAGCCAATATAAAATGGCAGCGGATATAGGAAAATAAAGACTGGAGTTCCGTAACCGACGTTTGTCCATTGTGGAAAAATATTTCCAGCTTTTAGATTTTCAAAAAAAGACATAAGGTAATGAGTATGTATCGTCAAGTCTCCGCTTTCATAAGTACCTTTTCTGAAAATACTTATAATAGGTAATAAGGATATTAAGATTAGAAGAGCTAACAGGTTAATATGCTTTTTTGGATAAACAAATTTATAGAATACCACTCCACCTAAAAGAAATAACGAAGCTATAATATTAACAAAAACCATTCTATAAGGGTCTAGCATAGTGTGGTAATTACTTTAATTTTATTAGATAAGAATTTAACCATAATGTACAAAATTAACCGAATATAAATTCCCGCATATACAATAAGATTTAACAAAAAAAAGTTTTTTTGGGAAAAATGTTTTTTATAAAACAGCAAGATACTTTTATGGAATAACAGTAATGATTTCATTTTAAGTTGATTAGTTGTTCCTCCCTGCATATGCTTTACGGCAATTCTTGGATAGTAATAAATATCCCATCCCGCTTTTATAGTTCTAAGACAATAATCTGTGTCCTCACAATATATAAAAAATCTTTCATCAAGATATCCCACTTTTTTTATGACATCCCTTCTGATAATCATAAATGCACCCAACCCTCCAACCTTTGTAATTTGATTGACTGGAAAATACGTCATATAGTAATTAATCGATTTTATTTTTGGAAATAATTTATACATACTAAACATTTGAAAAAATGAATTTATCAGAGTTGGTATTGCATGTCTACAGGGTAAATCTAAGTCACCGTTATTTGTAACTATTTTACATCCTGAAATTCCGATATTTGGATTATTATCCATAAATTTTAATATTTCGCTTAAAGATGTTTTATATGTAAAAATAACATCAGAATTTAAATGAAGAATAAACCTCCCTTTAGAAATTTTTGTACCTTTGTTAGCGCTTTTACTATAACCTAAATTTATGTAGTTTTTAATAATCCTAGCATAAGGGAAATACTTTTTTACCATACCTACGGAATTGTCTGTCGAACCATCGTCAACTACAATAATTTCGAAGTTTATATTTCTAGTGAATTTGTAAATAGAACTAAGAGTATTTTGTAAGACTTCTTGTGTGTTATAATTGCAAATAACTATAGACAAATCTAGAAGTTTCATTTTTACTCATTGTATTTTAACATGTTTTTCGTAATAGCAAAACCTTTTTTTAAATTTAACGGAATTTTATGGCAGGTTTGTTAAATATTAATGTCAGTAAGTAGTTTAATTAAAATTAAAAATTGTAGAATATGTGAGTCCGCAGAGTTATTTGATGTGATTGACTTGGGTAATCAGCCAATTCCAAACGGTTTTTTATCGAAAAAAGACATTTCAAAAAAAGAACCAAAATATCCTCTTGTCGTTTGTTTTTGCAGTAATTGCTCATTGCTTCAGCTGAGATATTTAGTTAATCCCGAAGCCATGTTTAAAAATTACTTATACATACCGTCTTCTTCCAAAACAAGAGTAGAACATTTTAGAAAACTTGCAGAAAGCATTAAGTCGATTGTTAAGTTAGACGACAAGTCTTTAGTAATTGACATAGGGAGCAATGATGGAAGTTTGCTTATATGCTTTAAAAACTTGGGAACAAGAATTTTAGGGATAGATCCTGCAGAAAACTTAGTTAAAGTGGCAGTTCTTAATGGGATTGAAACGGTTGAGGGATATTTCAGTTCTACGTTGGCATTAAAGATTGTTAAAAAATACGGAAAAGCAAAAGCAATTCTTTCCACAAACACAATAGCTCATATTCCAAATCTTCATGAAGTATTAAAGGGAGTGAGTATATTAACGGAAAAAGAAGGAATATTCGTAATGCAATTTCCATATGTTTTAGATTTACTCGAGAAGAACCTTTTTGACACTATTTATCATGAACATCTTTCGTATTTTTCCTTAAAATCCTTATTAAAACTTGCAGAAGGATCTGATCTAGAGATATTTGATATACAAAGAAATGATTTGGATGGTGGGGCAATAAGAGTATTTTGGAAAAAAAGGGAAGGGATAATAAATGAAATTAACAAAAAAAATATATACAAAATTCTCAAAGAAGAAGAAAAGTACGGGCTGTACAAAAAAGAAACATACAGTAAATTTGCAAATAGAGTAAAAGCATTGAAAATTGCCACTCTAAAAAAAATTAACTATCTTAAAAAAAATAAAAAGCAAATTGTCGGATATGGGGCAGCCGCTAAAGCTAATGTTTTGTTAAATTATTTTGTGCTTGATACAAAAACGATAGATTATATAGTTGATTCCACTCCATACAAACAGGGACTTTTTACTCCTGGTACGCATATACCCATTTATTCTGAAGAGAAAATCTATGATAATATTCCCGACTATATTTTAATTTTCGCTTGGAATTTTAGCAAAGAGATTATTGAAAAAAATATAAAATATAAGAAAAGTGGTGGAAAATTTATTCTTATTGAGCCTAAGCTAGAAATTATTTAAATTCGAACTACTTTTATGAATACTCCATATGATAGTTTATATTACAAAACAAGGTACGTAGATCCATTTCATGTAAGATCAAGAGTTGCCAATATTTATTATCTCTGGCTAGCTTTTTTTTGCATAATTATTCCCGGGAAATTAAAAAAAGGCAGTAAGGTTTTGGATGTAGGATGCGGAGTTGGAAATTTAGTATGGGCATTAAGATTTTTTGGAATTGATGCATATGGAATAGATCCTTCGACGTCAGCCAAGAGATACTGTAGGATCCCTCAGTATTGTCAATATAAGAATGTAAAAAAACTTCCCTATAAAAGTTCCAGTTTTGATTTGGTGTGCAC
>JBBTYY010000055.1:6048-8133 GCA_038061615.1 Patescibacteria group bacterium
AAAAGAGGATATTTTTATATCTCAAATAATAAATAAGTACTTCCTTAAAAGAATTAATCCTATCGATTCTAGTAGTAATACTTACTTTTTTAGTTAAAAATTTTGAATTTAGAAAAAGGAGCAGTATTAAGGCAAGAAGCAGTAGCTTTATTTTATCTCATAAAGATAATATTTGTTGGCAGAATGAGGTATTGCAGAGTAGTAGGAGAGCAGTCTATACTGCACGGAGCTACAGTTTGTTAGACTGATCTTCCTACAAAACCATTCCATGTCTCCGCCTTTGATAAATAGTTTGGTAACTTTGTTTATTTTTAAAAGCTCAAACGATTTCGAGCTTTTATTAAAAATATAATTAGTATCGATATAATCAAAATTTGCATAATAATATCCTCCTACCGTATATGTAGCCACAAGATCACTTTTTGTGAAAAATTTATCAAAAGAATAATTAAAGTCATAATAGCTTGAATTATCTTTTGAAAGCACCCTTGTTAAATATTTATTCTTATCAGCCCAGCCCAGTGAGTATGGAAGAATTAAAAGCGAGTTTATAAAATAATATGAAAATACAAGAAAACTAATTGAAAAAAATAATAAATTAAAATATTTATTTTTAATAAATTTAAATATCTGAAACGAAACGACTATAACGGCAATGGAATAAAATCCAAGAAGGTACCTCCCGTAGGGATAATTAAGAAATGAAATTTCAATTAAAAATATAAGAAATATTAACGATACCGAAAGTTTTCCCAGCATCTTTAAGTAAGTCGAAAAATTTATAATAGTAAGAAAAATTCCCAGAAAAAATAAAGGACTAAATACTTTAAGTATATCTGGACTTATGAGATAGAAATTAGGTTTTATATAATTTGACAAATTGTATTTTATAGTAAAACTTGTTTCTAAAGTTTGTGTTAGGGAAAAAGCGGGAAATACAGGGTTGCCCATTAATATAAATGATCTTAAGTACCATACAGATGGAGCAATAAGAGATAAGCCCAAAAATATTAGTACTTTACGAAGCTTGTCTTTTAAAATCTTTTCCGTCATGAGTACATAAAGAAGAGGTACTAGTATGAACGGGATAGTCCAGAGCCTGGTGGCAAGCATGCCTCCGAATAATAATCCAGAAATAGCAATATTTTTTGAATTTAGGTTTTTGTTACTTATGAGTATCGATATGGAGGTAAGCAGGAAAAAAATTATTTGAAAGTCAGCATGCTGAGATGAAGTCTCTTTTATTATTTCTGGTGCCGAAGCAAATAGAAGAGGTGCGAAAATAACAAATTTATAATTTTTTTGTTTTGAAATTGAGTATAATGCAAGTATGCAAAGTACATAAAAGAAGAAATGAATGTATCTAGTAGCCTCTTTTTGGCTTAATGATACAGGAATTAGATAAATCATTTCACTAAGTAAGGGGCTTGCTGATACACGTATTGGTTCTTTCGAAGGAATCATTATCGTGTGGTTTCTAAGATATATTGTTGGTAAATCGGTATGATACTGGTCTTCACGAATTTCGGGAAGTAGGAGCCTTAGAAATGCCAAAAGTATGAAAAGGCACGTAAAAATGAATACGAATTTATTGTATTTTATGTCTTTATGGATCCGATTAATAAATTTAAAGAGGCTAGAAAAACTTTTTCTTGCTGATGAAAAAGGCAAAATTGAAAACACTATAATTAATATTAAGAAAATTAAAACTATTTCTTTATAAAGAAGAGAGAATATGCCAAGGAGAACTATTCCTGTTCCGAGCAATATATATCCAAGTGCAATATCTATTAGTATTTCGTCTGTTTTAATAAACAGTCTTCTAACTTTTCTTCCGAGTAGGTAAAAGCTTAAAATAACTACTATTGCAAGAAACGAATTCGTAAATATTTCAGTAAAAAAGTTCAAATCAAATCTGAAACCTATAAATTCTTCATTTAGAAATCGAAGGTTATTAATAGTTTGTGAAATTAGAAACATAGTTAACTTAAGTGTATTTTAAGGTTTAAGATGATATAATTTCAATCATTATATGAGAAAAATAAAGCTCAGTCTTATTGTAACTGTATTAAACGAAGAAAAATA
>JBBTYY010000055.1:8233-18290 GCA_038061615.1 Patescibacteria group bacterium
TAGCAGTATTATCGGGTGCTTCAGTGGGTCTAGTAAAAAAAATAAATTTAAAATCTTTTCTCAATTTAATTAAAGAGAATAGGATTGCAGTTTTAGTAATAGGAATTTTTGTTTTTGCCGAAATTATACTTCTTCCTTATGGAGTACCAAATAAAAATCATCCTTTCGCCTACTTTATGGATGAATGGCACCAGTATCAGGCAGTTAGAAACGTATTCCAATACGGAACACCAAATATCCCAGGATCTGCAAATGGATCAATGTTCCATTTTTTTGTTACAGGATCGTATTTAATACCGTTCTATCTACTTGGAATAGTTGGTCCATTCGCTATTAAATCTTCGGTTACAGAGCTTTCCGTACGGCATAATTTATTTTTAATTCTGAGACTTAATACTCTTCTTTTTGGAATATTTTCTATAATCTTAATGGTTTATGCAGCAAAAAAATATTATAAACTTAATACTGCTCTGACTGCTCTTATTTTTACAATAAATCCTTTATTTTTTATTTTAAGTAACTATTTTAAATATGATATTGCCCTTCTTTTTTGGATAGTTCTCTCATTTTTATTTCTTTTAAGATTCTCCCATAGCCCCACTTTTATAAATTATATTCTTGCCGGAGTTTTTTGCGCCCTTTCTTTATCAACCAAACTTAGCGCAATTCCTCTTTTGCCTATATATTTACTTGTATTTTTCATGTTTTCCCTCAAAATAAAAGAATGGACCAAATTTATCGGACTGGGTCTACTAGTTTACCTTCTAACATTTGTATTTTTCGGTATCCCCGATCTAGTCTTGGGTAAAGGAAATATAGCAGAGTATCTTTCCTCAAATCTTGTAAGAACGCCGTCTGAGACTTCTTATAATTATAATCTGGGAATGCATTACCTGCCTTTTCTGATTTTTAAAATTTATCCCGTCACCTTTGGCCGTTTTCTATATCTTACATTTATTTTTTCGACAGTTTTATTCATAATTTATAGTATAAAGAGAAATTTTTTAGGAAAAATTTTTTCTATAAATTTTAGATTAAAACACTCAAACTATATTATTCTTTCATTATTTTTTTTATTCTTTACGGCAAGTCTATATCCTTTAAAGTTAGGGGCTTTAGGTAACAGGACTCTTGTTCTTCTGCCTTTCACTGTTATAATGACGGTTTTAGGTATTAAATTTATTTATGATAAAACAGGGCTCTTGCTGTTAAAATATTTCTTTACTTTATTTATTATAGTTTTAGTGCTTTTTCAATCTTTTGAAACATTTTCTTGGATTCACTTAAGATTGTCCGCTGATCCAAGGGTTGAATCTTCAAAGTGGATCATAAAAAATATTCCCCCAGAAAGCACAATTGGAATAGAAAACATACCAATATATCAGTTATTACCGGATATAATTGTTAAAGAATTTTATTTGAACCAATACGGAAGGGCATTAGATAACAGATTTAGATATAAAATTGTTGATAAAAGGACCTTTAATTTGCCAAAAGTTGTTGTTTTAAGTAACGATGAAATTGAGAGAAGATATCTAAGGAAATCAAATAAAAAAGATTTAGTTTATCGTCTAAAAAGAGAAAATTATAAAAAAATTGCGGAATTTAAGCCGGATTTTAAATATTTCAATATTTTAAACAATGAATTTGATTTTTATATTTCCGGTTTTGCTATAGGGCCAAACGATATTTCTGTATACAATAAAAATTAACATGGATAAAAAGATTGCGATTGTAACTCCCTCCTACGGAGAGTTTAAAAGTATACCTGCTCTCATCAAGAAAATCAGAAAAATTCTTCCTAAAGCAGAAATTGTAATCGTTGATGATTCTCCAAAAGACGAAAATTTAATGCTTAAGACCCTGTTAAAAAAAGAAAAAAATGTAAAAGTTATATCAAGGTTTAAGAAATTAGGCAGAGGGAGCGCTGTTCTTGCAGGATTTAAAGAAGCATTTAAAAATAAAACAATTGAGTATTTTTTTGAAATGGATTCTGATTTGGCTCATGATCCAAAAGAAATTCCAAGATTTGTAAAAAAAATCGGTGCTGGCAATTTTGATTTAATTGTTGGTTCTCGTAATTTGCCCGGAGGGAGGACAATAAATATTCCCAAGAATAGAATTGTGCTAAGTAAAATAATTAATAAGTTCTTACATTTTTGGCTGGGAGTTAAATTAACAGATTACACGGGTGGGTTCAGATTGTACGGTAGGGCTTCGGTAGAGTTTCTTCTCAGAGCTCAATTAAAATCAACTGGATTTATAGCACTTTCGGAAGCTGCATATAAACTGAATCGTAATGGATTTAAAATTGCAGAAGTTCCGATTACTATTCACAATCGAATACACGGAAAATCTAATGTTGACGCTAAGGAGTTTATCAATTCTTTATTCTTTGTTTTAAAAATGAGAATAAAGGATGTCTTTGGTAAGAGAAGTCAGAGGCGAAATGTGAACAAACGTGTAAATTTGGGAAAAATAGTTTTAATATCTATTATTCTTATTCTTGCTCTTGGCTTGAGATTTTTGACCTTGAATCAAATAGGCAGAACTTGGGATGAATCTGAGTACATCGAGCAAGGATATAAAATGATTGAGCTGCTCAAACAAGGAGATTTTGGTAACAGTTATTTTTATACGACGTATGATCATCCGCCTCTTGTTAAATATTTATATGGAATTACAGCGCATTTCGATGTTGAGAAGTTATCAAAAAATGGGGACCCGGTATTTAAATATGATTATACTTATTCAAGGGTGTTATCTGCGATCATGTTTTCAATAGGCGTTATCATAACAGTTTTGATTGGCTGGAAAATATTTTCACCAATTGTCGGGATAATTGCCGGAATAATACTCTCAATGCTCCCTTTTTCTCTGGGACTTTCTCAATTGGTAACAACCGAAAGTCTTAAAATTCTCATATATCCGTTAACAATTTATTCTTATATAGATCTTATAAAAGAAAAAATAACAAAAAAAAGCATATTGTTTGCGGGTATTGCAACAGGAATCGCACTCCAAGCAAAACAGACCAATTTTTTATTAATAGTTCTTCTGGGAATAATCTTCTTTCTGCAGCTTAGGAAATTAAAAGATTCAAACAAAAAGATTTTCTTAAAAAAGAGAATTAAAATTTTTTTTGTAATTTGCGTTACGGCTATATTAGTTTTTCTTTTATTCTGGCCACAGCTTATTTTTCATTTAAAAGATGTATGGGAAATTAACCAAAGATTATGGAATCCACAATTTTCTCCAAAAATTTGGCAAATTACCTTAGCGCCGCCAGAAGTATTTTTTGGAAGGTTAATGCTTGCTCCTATATTTTATTATTTCGTTTATTTTTTTATTTCTATTCCTGCCTTAATATTAGTTTTATTTTTTTTGGGATTTAAAAACATGGTCAAAAATAAAAATATCTATTCTTTAACCATAATGCTTTGGTTTTTGCTGCCGTTTAGCCTTTCTATTTATTCCTGGAGACAACATGGATTAAGATATATAATCGAGATTTATCCGGCAATTGCATTAATTTCTGCTTTGGGATTTGATTATTTAGTAAATAAATTGACGAACGTGAATATTAAAAAATTATTATACTTTACCCCAATATTTATATATCTACTCATTGTGCTCTGGCAGGTAAAGCCATATTATCTCGATTATTTTAACGAATTAGTGGGTGGAGTAAATAATGTGTATAATAAAAAACTTTTTCAAATTGGATGGTGGGGTCAAGGTGAAAGGGAGGCGGGATTGTATCTAAAAATTGCATCTCAAGGATCTAACGTGGGGCTTGCCCTTTCTCCTGAACATACTTTTCCGCGTTTTGGCAGCTTGAAGTATTTCATATGGTCGGCAAATAAAAAATATGATTTCGTCGTGGTTAACCACTATCATATTATTCGTGACGGTTTTGATGATAGTATTATCAGAAAGAATTATAATTTAGTTTACCAAGTGAAGGCGGATGAGGCAATTTTAGTGTATGTGTATAAGAAAAAATAAAATAGTTAGATTATTTCAAGATTAGGAAGCGGAAAGATAAAATGGCCGCCATTTTTAAGATACTCACTCTCTCTTTTTAAAAATTCGTCTTTAAAGAACCATGGCAAAACCAACATGTAGTCCGGTTTATCTTTCCTTGCTCTATCTTCTGAGATAATCGGAATACCCAATGATGCAATTTTTTTACCCCATTTTTCCGGATTTCGTTCAATAGCATAAGGAATTAGTTTTTTACTCAAATTAAAATACTGAAGAAGCGTATTGCCTCTCGTCGAAGCTCCATAAAGATATATTTTCTTACCCTCCTTGACCTCGGTTTTTATAAATTTTTTCAGAGTTTTTTTATTATCACGCACCCTTTTTGCAAATTCCCTATAAACTGTTTTTTTATCAAGGTTAAGCCTTTTCTCAGCTATTAGAAGATTTTTAACCGATTTTGATATAGGTCTTTTTTTATTAAAGCATATATATGTTCTAAAGCTTCCGCCGTTTAGATTATTTAGCTCTACATCAAAAACTTCAAGTCCATGTTTTTTTAGGAGATTTTGTAAAGACGTTAATGTGTAGTACTCAAGATGTTCATGGACAATATTGTCGAATGCATTCTGTTCAAGCATAGATTTTAAGTAATTTTGCTGAATAATAAAGATCCCATCTTCATTTAGAATTTTTGTAATATCATGCAAGAACTTGTTTGGATTGTCTATATCGTAAAAACAGGAAATTGCGGTAATTAAATCTGCTTTTTTACCAGGAAGATATTTATTGTAAGATTCAAAATTGAAAAAATCATTTATAACAACATCTGCATATTTTTTGCATTTCCCAGCAAATTTTTTAATTGGCTCAATAGCTACTTTATAAACATTTTTTGAATAATACTTAAGAAGTGTTCCGTCATTTGCTCCTATATCCACAGCAATAATTTTTCCCTTACGATTCTTTAATTTATTGCTTGATTTTTCTGTAATCTCTTTAAGATGATCTTTCATTGTTTGATTGATGCCCGATTCGTAGCCATAATTATCGGTATAAAGCAGGGATGGCGGGGTTGTATGCTTAAGCTGAAGAAGTGAGCAATTCTGGCATAAGACCAGAGACAAGGGGTGTTTTGGGGGTTTCTTAGATTTTTTTACAAAATCAGAAAGATAGAGGCTGCCAAATGAAATAATATCGAGGAGCCTTTTGGAATAGCATGCTCTACATTCTTTGATTGCAGTGTTGAATATCTTCATCTAACAGAAATTTGATCAATTATAGCTCAAAAGATGGTATAATTTCAATAGAATTTATGGGCTACACGAAAGATGTTGTAAGGGGTGTTTCCTGGATTTCTATTTTAAGAATTTTAACAAGAATAATCACTTTTGTTCGTCTTGCTGTCTTAGGACGGTTACTCACACCCGTTCAATTTGGTTTTTTTGGTATCGCTTCTTTACTTTTATCTCTTCTGGAAATTCTGACAGAAACGGGAATAAACGTATTCCTTATCCAACATAAAGGAAAAATAAAAGAATATATTAATTCTGCTTGGGCGATATCTATCTTGAGAGGAATTATTTTAGGATCTGTTATTTTTCTTCTCGCAAAACCCATTGCGTCATTCTTTGAGGCACCTGGGGTATATAACATAATCACTCTTATGTCTGTTGTTCCTTTTGTTCGTGGATTTATTAATCCCGCAATTGTATCATTTCAAAAAGAATTGCTTTTTCGTAAAGAGTTCCAGCTAAGGTTTGTGATTTTTTTTATAGACTGTTTGGTCTCAATTGTTGTTGGTTTTGTAACAAAAAGTGCTATAAGTTTTATTTACGGATTGATAGCGTCTGCATTACTTGAAGTAGTCTTATCTTATATTTTAATTCCAGTATGGCCAAAATTAAAATTTGAATACTTGAAAATAAAATATGTTATGTCCCGTGGATGGTGGGTTACTCTTACTGGAATATTTTCCTATATTTCAGATAACGGAGATAATATAATAATAGGTAAAATAATTGATACATCGGCTTTAGGTATCTATCAGGTTGCATATAAATTTTCCACCCTACCAATAAGTGAAATAGCTGACGTTGTTAGTAAAGTAATTTTCCCTGTATATGTAAAATTTTCAAATGACAAGAGTAGGTTGCTCAGCGCATTTTTAAAAGTTTTGGTTACTACTTCCATAGCAGCGTGCGTTCTGGGATTATTTATTTTTATTTTTGCCAAAGAAATTATATTATTGTTTATGGGAAGCCAATGGATTCAAGCTGTTCCAGTTGTTCAGGTATTAATTTTTTACGGTATTATAAGGACTATTTTGGGAAATTTCACTTCTGTTTTTCTCTCGGTTGGACGACAAGATTATGTTGCCCGAATGACATTTTTTAGAGTTATAGGCTTAACAATAACAATTGTTCCTTTAGTTATCTTTTTCGGTCTAGTTGGAGCCGGCTATTCCGTATTGATATCAGTTTTTTTTGAAATTCCAGTTGTTATATATTTTTCTTATAAAGTATTTAAAATTGCTAAAGAGTGATTTTGCATTATTATTTCCTTGTCCCTTTGCGTAGTTTGTTCTATAGTGTTTCACATAAATTATACTAAATTATTATATGAAAAGTGTTGACCCTAAAATATATGACAAAAAGTACTATTTAAATGTCTGCCTAGGTTCTGAAGAATTTAAGAAAAGTAACGGTAGAATTATTCACGATCGATGGAAAAATTATTTAAAGAATTTAAAAATATCAAAGAACACAAACGTTCTTGATATTGGTTGCGGACGTGGCGATATTACCCTATATCTAGCAAGAAAAGCTAATCGGGTAACTGGAATTGATTACTCAAAAGATGCAATTTCTTTAGCAAATAAGATCAAAAAAACCTTCGAATCATCTATACAGGAAAAAACAGATTTTAAGGTAATGAATATAAAAAAAATGAAATTTCCAAATAATTTTTTTGATATCGTAGTATGTATTGATGTTCTTGAGCATTTATATAAAGAGGAGGTTGATAAAACATTACAGGAAATATCTAGAGTGCTCAAGAGAGATGGAATTTTATTTGTTCATACGGGACCAAACAGAATTCTCTATGATGTAGTATATAAATGGTATATATTTCCGATAAACAAGTTGTTAACAAAAATTGACCAATTTATTAAAAGAAAAGAATATTATTCCTTTCCTAAAGATCCACGTACGCCAATTGAAAAAGAACAGCATGTGAATGAGCCAACCTACTTTTATTTACAAAATATATTTAAGAAACACAATTTTGAGGGGAAATTGAAAGCTGAAGTTGGCTACCTAAAGCCTGTAAGGAATTTAAGAACATATATCTATAATGCGTTAACAACTTTATATCCACTATCTAAGTTCTACCCGCTAAATACGTTTTTTGGCTGGGCCTTTATCGCATATCTAAAAAATAAGAAGTCTTAATCATATATTAATCTCCTATCAATCTATAGTGCGTTAGCTGCAATTAAATTAATGTATTTTATTGTGAAAATTGTTATAATTTCAAAGTGAAGATAGCTTTATTCTATAATCTTCCTTTTAGCGGAGCTAAGAGAGTTGTATATGAGCACGTTAAGGGGCTAATTGCCTTGGGTAATCAGGTAGATGTTTATACTACCGATAAAGAAAACGATATTCTTAGACCCGGAAGCGTATCGAATCATGAATACGTGTATTCATATAAAAACTATACGTTTAATCTTCCATTTATAAAGAGGATAAGTAAAGATTTAAACACTTTCGTTCAGCTGCCCATATTACATAAAAAAATTGCGATAGATATTGATAGAAAAAGTTATGATATCGTACTTGTTCATACAGATATAATGACACAAGCACCATTCCTACTTAAGTATTTAAAAACAAAAAACGCCTACTTCTGCTTGGAGCCTTTACGTATGGTACACGAATATTCACTGAGAATTCCCGAGAATATACCCTTTATTAATAAATTATACGAGATAATAAACAGGTTGATTAGGAAAAAAATTGATCGAGATAATGCCCGAGCCGCAGATAATACTATATCTATAAGCTTATTTGGAAGAGAGTATGTGGTAGGAGCATTTGATCTTTATCCAAAGGTGTCCTATTTAGGTGTAGATACCGAGATATTTAAGCCAAATAAAAATGCAAAGAAATCATATGTGCTATTGGTGGCAGAGAAAGAGTATATTTACGGTTATGACCTTGCGGTAGAAGCAATGAGCCACATACCTAAGAAAAATCGATCAGAGCTTAAGATTTTATCATGGACAAAAGATAATTCATCTCGTATTTCTGATGCTGAAGTTGCAAAACTTTACGCCAATGCTTTTGTAACGCTCTGTCTAAGCAGATATGACACGTTTGGACTTCCTGTTCTGGAATCCATGGCCTGCGGGACACCTGTAATTGCGCTTAACGTTGCTGGTTATAGAGAAACAGTGCTCGATGGGGAAAATGGTTTTTTGGTGGATTTCGATCCAAAGGAAATTGCTGAAAGAATTATTGAACTTCATAATAATTCTAAAAAAGTGAAAAAAATGGGAATTGAAGGTAGAAGTTGGGTTGAAAATAATTGGACATGGAAGCAACAAGTAGATAATCTGGAAAAAATTCTCCAAGAATTTATAGCAACTAAACAATGATTTCTATAGTTATAATTCATTTTGGGAAGAAAGAGTTTCTTTTTTCCTGTATTGAATCGATTGAAGCTCACTCATCCAAGGCAGTCTATGAGATAATTGTCGTGGATAACGACGAAAAAAATAAACCAGAGAAAGATTTAAAAAAAAGATTTCCTAGAGTAAGTTATATTAAAAGCGAAAATATTGGCTATGGTGCGGGTTGTAATTTGGGAGCAAAATACGCAGGGGGAGAATACCTATTTTTCTTAAACCCCGATACTGTTTTATTTAAAGACACAATAAAAGAACTTTTTAATTTTATAAGTAAAAAAAACAATGTTGGAGCAGTTTCGCCTCTATTGGTCAAAACCGATGGGACACCGCAGGATGTGATAGGGTCACAATTTCCGACACCTCTTCGGGCAGTATTTAGTCTTTCCTTAATCCATAAGTTTTTTCCAAACAATACTATTGCGAATAAATTTTTTTTAAAAAAACTTAAAAAAGACAAACCGTTTGCAGTGGATGTTTTTCCTGGAACTGGCTTTATGATAAAAAAACAAATGTTTGAAGAAGTGGGCGGCTTTGACGAGAATTATTTTTTATTTTATGAAGAGGCTGATCTTGCAAAACAGCTAACAGAAAAAGGATACAAAAATTACATTGTGCCAGAAGCAAAAATAATTCACATTGGGGGAGCTAGTACGAAAAAGAGAAATGATATTAACAGAATTTTTGCAAAGAGTAGATTTTATTATTTTAAAAAATGGCACGGGTTTTTTCCCGCCTTATTCCTAGAGCTCTTTCTTAGGTTTAAAAAGGAATACATATTCTTAGGTTTGATCTTTCTCCTGGCATTATTCTTGAGAGTTTATAAACTAGATTCAACTATGACGTTCATTGGCGACCAGGGTTGGTTCTATCTTTCTGCACGTGATGCAGTTCTAAATAAAGAAATCCCCTTAGTTGGGATAACTTCAAGCCATACATGGCTTCATCAAGGCCCATATTGGACATATATCGTGGCTTTTTTATTTTGGATTTTTAATTTTAATCCAATGGTACCTGCATACTTTACGGCATTTTTGGGGGCTTTAACAATTTGGCTTATTTATAAAGTTTCAAAAGAGCTTTTTTTAGAAAAATTTGGGCTTATTTCAGCTGCTATTTATGCCACCTCTCCTCTGATTATTGCAAATGATCGTTTTGCCTATCATACAAGCCCGATACCCTTTTTTACTCTTATTTTTATTTTCTGTGTTTATAAATGGACAAAAGGTAATTATATTTTCTTTGCTCCTGCTCTAATAACCCTTGGAGTTCTTTACAATTTTGAGTTGGCAACGGCCTCCTTATTCGGAGTTTTATTTATATTTCTGTTCTACGGAATTATCAGGAGAAAATCCTGGGCGGTAAAAATATTTGAGCGGA
>JBBTYY010000056.1:0-3533 GCA_038061615.1 Patescibacteria group bacterium
ACGAACCGAAAGCCAAACCCATATCTTCATCTACAGCTGCTGTTTGTGAAAACCCGCAAGTTTTCGTTTCAACCGTAGGTGCAACCAGTTGGAAGCTTCCTACGGGTACATGGAAATATAAAGTAAATACCTCAAGTGTTCCATCTTCTGTTGGAGGAGGAAATCTTCCAACAATTACATCAAATAGTTTTTCCAAGTGGGTAAGCTCTATCAACTCTCCCTCCAAGCCAAACTTAGTGGCAGACGGCACGACCACAAAAACAAGAAATGCTCTTGATTATGAAAATATTATCACGTGGGGTAGGACTCAAGGATCAGCTCTTGGGGTAACTTATGTCTGGTACTATACTGCAACAAATTTGGTAGCTGATGTTGACACAATAATGAATAAAAAGTTTCCATGGAGTATGTTTTGCAGCACTACATCTTATAATGCCGAAAACATCTTAGTTCATGAACTGGGACATTGGTTTGGTCTTGATGATGAATATACAGGCAATTTTGTTGATGATACTATGTATGGATACGGATCAAAGGCCGAGACTAAGAAGATAACTCCCGAAAACGGAGACAAGACCGGAATTAACCTCATTTACCCCTAAATCTTCCCCTTCTTATTCGACTTGGATTTGAACAAAGAACGGCAGGAGAGTATAATATATCTTTATGGCGCAAATTTTGGGGTTGATGCTCCTTTCTTTTTTTATAACCTTTATTCTCTTTATTCCATTTATAGACTTTCTATACAAATTAAAAATAAGAAGACAAAAACAAAAAACTGTCGATATCTTTGATAATCCCACTCCGCTTTTTGATAAATTTCACTCCTGGAAAAAGGGAACACCTTTTGGCGGCGGGCTCTTGATTATAGCTATAGTGTCGATTCTCACTTTATGGTCGTTGGGGCTCTTGAATGTTCCTGTAAATTTGTGGGAAGTTTTTGTGCTTTTATTTACATTTATATCTTTTGGTTTTTTAGGATTCTACGACGATCTTAAGAAACTCGCCAACGGCAAAAGTTCTCCATTTTTTGGTCTTAGATTCAGGCATAAATTTTTAATCCAATGGATCTTAGCTCTTATTATTGGAACTATTTTATATACGCAATTAGGGTATACATTTATCTTTATAAAAGGGTTTGGTTTGGCGAGCTTAGGTTTTCTTTTTATTCCGTTTGCGGCATTTGTTATTGTTTCTTTTACGAATGCATTCAACATCGCAGACGGACTGGACGGACTTTCCTCCGGTCTTCTTTTAATTTGTCTTGGAGCATTTTTAGTAATCTCCGGGAATCAACTGGATGAGTCTCTTGGAATTTTTATTGCGGTTCTTATGGGAAGCCTTGCCGCGTTTTTATACTTTAATATATATAAAGCTAGGATTTGGCTGGGAGATGTTGGTTCATTATCCCTAGGAGCAGTGCTTGCTGTTGTCGGGCTTTTAACCGGAAAAATAATTGCTCTGGCTTTTATAGGCGGAGTTTTTGTAATAGAGGTCGGTTCTTCTTTAATACAAATTCTCAGCAAGAAATTTTTAGGAAGAAAAATACTTCCTGTTTCGCCATTCCATCTCTATCTTCAGAAAATCGGGTGGGATGAGCCAAAGATTGTTATGAGGGCCTGGCTTTTGGGATTTTTATTCGCAATCCTGGGTCTCTACATAGCTTTTATTAGATGACCCATCCTTCACAAAGTTTCGGAGGGTCATGATCTGAAGCTTATGAATCTTTTGCCATTAAGAGTAGTCATTAATTTTTGAATAGCTTATTTTTTATAGATATGTTAAGTTCTTGCGAAAGATCATGAAGAAAATAGATATAACTCTTCTTGTAAGTGTTATTTTCCTAACTCTCTTTGGGCTTTTCATGATATACGATGCCTCATCCTTTGTTGCCTTTAGGGATTTTTTAGACAAGTACCATTATATAAAAGGCCAAATTTTTTGGGTTGTCTTGGGTTTTGTATCTCTTGCCTTCTTTTCTTATTTTGATTATCACAAATTATATAATTTATCGCTTCCAATACTTCTTTTTGGCTTAGTCCTTTTAATACTTGTATTTATTCCCGGAGTCGGAGTTTATCTTCTTGGAGCAAAAAGATGGATAAATACAGGTTTTTTCTTATTTCAGCCGGCAGAATTTATAAAGCTTGCCCTTGCAATTTATCTTGCCTCATGGCTATCCGGTAAGGAGAAGGGAAGACTCGGGGCTTTTTTACTTCTCTTGGGACTTATCGTACTCCTTGTTATTTTACAACCGGACATGGGAACTGCAGTTGTTATTCTATCAGAGGCATTTATTGTCTATTTTTTATCCGGAGGAAATCTTTTGTATTTTGCGGGTCTTATTCCTGCAGTTTTAGCAATTGGATTTATTTTAATTAAAATATCTCCGTATCGCCTAAAAAGGCTGGAATCTTTTCTCAACATTAATCAGTCAATTGAGTCATCATCTTATCATGTAAAGCAGATTTTAATTGCACTTGGGTCAGGCGGTATATTTGGAGTGGGTCTTGGAAATTCCTTACAAAAGTATGCATACCTGCCGGAAACAACTACAGATTCTATTTTTGCAATCGTAGCAGAAGAACTGGGATTTGTCGGCGCAACTTTCATTGTAATTATTTTTGCCGTAGTCGTGTGGAGAGGATTTCTTATTGCAGCAAAGGCCAAGGACAATTTTGGAAAACTTTTGGCAGGGGGAATTACTTCATTTCTAGCAGTACAAATAATTATTAATCTTTCTTCCCAGACGGTTCTTCTGCCCCTAACCGGTATTCCTCTTCCTTTTATATCCTACGGAGGATCTGCTTTGATTGTAGATCTCTGTTCAATTGGAATTCTTCTTAATATCTCAAGGAAGTCTTTATGACCCTCCTTCATTGCCTCCTTCGCCGAAGTAACAGCTTCGGCTACGAAGGCCGAGAAAATTTCGGAAGGGTCATGCATCCGAAGCATTATGATTGTTAAAGAAAAAAATTGTAAAACAGTTCTCTTGAGAGAATTTCAATTGAGAAGGAGCGAAGGAGCATGAAAATTATTATAATTGGAGGACATTTATCTCCTGCGTTGTCTGTTATAGATTCACTTCCAAAAGATTGGGAAATCTTATTTGTTGGCAGGAAATATGTATTTGAAGGGGAAAAATCATTATCACTAGAATACAGAACCATAAATGATCTTAAAATTCCGTTTGAAGAAATCTCAACCGGAAGACTTCAGAGAAAATTTAGCAAAAATACAATTCCTTCCCTTTTTAAATTGCCTTCCGGTTTTTTTAAAGCTCTTGTTATTCTTAGAAAATTCAAGCCTGATATTGTTTTGGGATTTGGAGGTTATTTACAAATTCCAGTCGTCTTTGCGTCTTTTTTTCTAAAAATTCCGGTTGTCTTACACGAGCAAACATTAGAATCAGGTTTTTCCAATAAGATATGTTCGTATTTTGCCAGGAAAATATGTATATCCTGGGAGTCTTCTGCCAGATTTTTCCCAAAAACAAAAACTATTTTAACGGGTAATCCGATTAGAAAAGAAAT
>JBBTYY010000056.1:3633-5668 GCA_038061615.1 Patescibacteria group bacterium
CGGAATTTGTGATAGGGAGGGCGGGAATAAATACGGTAACTGAGCTGATTTTTACAAAAAAACCCGCCATCTTAATTCCTCTTTCTTTTTCTGCGAATAACGAGCAGTTTAAAAATGCTCTTTTTCTAGAAAAACTGGGGTTAGCTTATGTAATTTTACAAAAAGAAGCAACTGCGCAGGTTTTATTTTCAAGTATTCAATCTATGCATAAGTCAATTAATGAATTTTCAAAAAACTCAAAAAATCTTAAAGATTTAATAAAAAAAGATGCGGCAAATAAAATAATAAAAGTTGTAAAACAATGCGTATCAGAAAATTAAAAAGAAAAGGCAAATTCTTTTTTATTAAAGTTATTTTTCCTATTCTTATTCTTTTAATTTTATCGGCACTCCTGCTTTATAAACTTCCGGCATTTACGATTTTTAATAAACCGATTATAAGTCCTCTGGGGCAAAATAAACCCTCCAGGGCTTCAAGTTTAGAGGTTTTACTTAAAAAGGCAAATGTGCCTTTTTCCTCTGTAACATCATCATCCGATTCTTATATCATAACACTCTTGGGCGGAGGTAAAGTTATTGTGTCCTCCAAAAAAGACTTAACACTGCAAATCAGCTCTTTACAACTCATGCTTAATCGGCTTACAATAGAAGGGAAAAGAATAAAAAGCCTTGATTTTAGGTTTGATAAAGCTATTATCAATTTTTAAATTTTATGAATGAAGGAAAAATAGTTGTTGGTATAGACGCCGGTACATCAAAAATCGCAACAATTATTGCAAGAATAGATGAGTCGGCAGTTAATGTGTTGGGGGTTTCCGAAGTAAAATCCGCGGGTATTAAAAAAGGGCAAATAGTCGATATAGAAGAAGCTGTAAATTCTATTAATACATCGCTTGAGGGAGCAGAGAGAATGGCAGGATACTCCGCTTCCCGTGTGATTGCATCAATTGGCGGAAGTCACATTGAATCGCTAAATTCAAAGGGAGTAGTTGCGGTATCTGCTCCGGAAGGAGAAATGACCGAGAACGATTTGGCCCGGGTAATAGATGCCGCAAAAGCAGTTTCACTTCCTTCAAGCAGGGAAATAATTCATGTTCTTCCCCGAACATATACTGTAGACGGACAGGAAGGAATAAAAGACCCGATTGGTATGAGCGGAATAAGACTTGAGGTTGATACGCATATTATTTCCGCAAATAGCACTGCGATAAGGAATTTAGAAAAAGCACTCACAGAAGTTGGAGTAGGCATAGATGGAATTGTTTACAACGGATATGCTTCAAGCCTCTCTGTTTTATCGGATACCGAAAAAGAATTAGGAGTTATTCTGGTAGATATAGGAGCCGGAACTACGGATATTTCAATATATACTGAAGGGTCTGTTGCTTACTCATCGGTTTTGGCAATCGGCGCAAGGCACATTACAAATGATTTAGCCATAGGACTTAGAATTTCTTTGGAAAGTGCAGAGAAAATAAAACTTTTTTTATCAAGTCCTCAAAAACCTTCAAAAACAACAGAAGAGGGTGAGGAACCAAGACAAAAAATAGGAGATGAGATTGATCTCTCAATACTTCATCTTCCGGAAGAAGTTAGTAAGGTTTCAAGGAAAACCTTAATAGATGGAATAATAAGACCAAGGCTTAATGAGATTTTTACGTTTGTTGGGCTTGAGATTAAAAAAAGCGGTTTTGGAGGACAGACTCCATCGGGTCTTGTAATAACAGGCGGGGGGGCACGAACAATCGGAGCGGTAGATAGCGCAAAGAGAACTTTGGCAATGCCTGCCAGAATTGGTTTGCCGGCGAATATAAAAGGCATTATAGATGAAATTGGGGACCCGTCTTTTGCAACAGTCGTTGGTCTTTGTGCATATGGGGCAACACTTGAACCATCATCGGGTCTTCCTTTTGGAATATCGGTTCCACAGATACCTAATTTAAAAGTTAATAAAATTGTTTCCAAAGTTTTAGATTTAATTAAATCATTTATCCCATAAATTTGGGCTTGCCCCACAAATCTTACCGCAAAGCTTT
>JBBTYY010000056.1:5768-11043 GCA_038061615.1 Patescibacteria group bacterium
TCAGTACTATTCGTACACGCTTTTCGGAGCGATTTTTGAGGGGCTTGCAAAAGAAAATTTTATTTGTTACCATGAGTTAACATAAGCTATGCTTATTAAACCTCAAACAACAAACTTCGCAAAAATAAGAGTAATGGGTATTGGCGGGGGCGGTAATAACGCTCTTTCTTCTATGATAAATCAGGGACAAATTCAGGGAGTGGATTTTATTGCCGTAAATACAGATGTGCAAGCCTTACTTTTGTCTCAATCGGCAACCAAAATTCAAATAGGAGAAAATTTAACAAAAGGACTTGGTTCAGGAGGAGATCCCGAGATTGGAAAGCAGGCGGCTGAGGAATCAAGAGAAAAGATAAAAGACATTCTTGAGGGATCAGACATGGTGTTTCTGGCAGCCGGAATGGGAGGAGGAACGGGAACGGGTGCCACTCCGACAATTGCGCAGGTTTCAAAAGAGGCAGGAGCGCTAACTATCGCAGTTATTACAAAACCTTTTGCGTTTGAGGGAACAAGACGAATGGTTGCAGCAGAAGACGGAATAGAAAATTTAAAAGATAAAGTGGATACGCTTATTGTTATTCCAAATCAAAGAATCCTAGACGTTGTTGATAAAAAACTTTCTCTTCTTGAGGCATTTAAAGTTGCAGATTCCGTTTTAACACAAGGAGTTCAGGGAATTTCCGATCTTATAACAATGCCGGGGTTAATCAATGTTGATTTTGCAGATGTAAGGACTATTATGTCAAGCGCAGGGTCTGCCTTAATGGGAATTGGAACAGGAGTCGGGGAGAATAGGGCACAGGCTGCGGCACGATCGGCAATTGCATCTCCGCTTCTTGAGATTTCTATGGATGGAGCGCGTGGCGTATTGTTCAACATCACGGGAGGTCCGGATATCACAATGAGCGAGGTAGATGAGGCGGCAAAAATCATTGCAGCTGCCGCAGATCCTGATGCAAACATAATATTTGGAGCAACAGTGGATGAGTCGATGCATGACCAGATAAAAATTACTGTTATTGCAACGGGATTTGACCAAACCCGCCAAAGACTTACGCAGTTTATGGTCCCCGAGAAAAAAGCTGAGGAAGTATCCGCTGCGCAAACTCCTGGGGAAGAACCCATAGGAGATGAGGAAGACGTCTTCGAAATCCCCGCATTTTTACGCCAGCGTAATTAATTCCCTATCACTTCGTAAATTGAATGAAGTACGCCACAGACTGACTATTGCAAAGTAGAGTACTGTAGTGTATTTTATCATCATAAACACCTCAGCTAGTGCGAAAGCCCGCTGAGGTTTTTAAATATTGATCCAATTCTTAAATAATGCTAGTATTTAGATATTAAAATCTTCTGCAATACCGTAAGGTCTTTGCAGGATTTTTTATTTTCAGAGACAAGTGGTAGAATTAATTCGTGAAAAAAATAAAAAGAATTAAGAGAAATAAGTATAAGCCCAAGAAAGACAATCCACTTGTTAAAAAACAGCATGAATTTAATATAACGCCTACAGATAGAGTGATAAATACCTACATGATTGATTCCAAGAAATTAAGAGAAATAACAAGTATTTCGTACGAATGTTTAATTAATGGAGAATGGGTAACTATTGTTTATTACGATAACGATAAATCTCATAGCGATAGATTACATGTTCATTTTAAAATATCTTATCAAAATCAAGAATATGAAGCTCCTCAATCCAAAAATGTGAGGCAAAAAGGAACTGCTAGGAGATTAAATACTTGGGCAGTTGAAGATTTGAAAAACAATTACATAATATACAAAAGAAAATTCTTCAAGAGAAGTAATTTGGATGAATTAGACCACTGACAGCTATTCACAGAAGACATACGATATTATTACATTAAATATGCAAAAATTTATGATTTATGATATACTATTCGTCTGCTATGAGTAAGAAAGACCAAGGAATAAAAAATTTAGACCTGTTTGAAAAGCTAATGAACTTTTTGTCTTCAAAAAAAATTGATGAGTATAGCTCTGGTGACTATTCTTTCGTAGTCTTCTCAAAAAAAGATAAACAGCTAAATGAAGAAAACAAAAAATTAGTTATTGGGCTGAAAAAAGAAGGAAAAAAGGTTATTAAAGCAGAAGAAACTGGTAATTCAAAATCTCCTTGGAACTTCGTTCAAGCCTAAAAATCTTTATTGACATTTCCTTCTGTTGTTGTTAAATTATCCTTGAAGGCTTAAGAAAGTAAACTTTTCATTTAGGTGTAAAGTAGAATTTTAGCTTCAAAGTTAGGGGACGTCCTTGAAATCCCCGCATTCTTGCGTCAACGCAATTAAAGGCGAGGCTCGTCCTCGGCGGCCCGCATTCCTAAGACAGAGGAATTAAACTTATTTATTTTCCTCTCCCTGATGCCTGTCATAACATTCATTACATAATTTAGGTTGACCATCTGGATGATTTAAACATGTCCTCAAATTATTTTCATCTTTTTCACAATCACTGCATCTCATCTCTCTTACCTCCCTTCTAAGATTCATTCTACGCAAACGTCTTCCGTCGTCAAAGTACATTGTGCGACAAGGTTACCTTTGCAACTACTAATTTAGTAGAAGCTAGTAGATAATTAGTAGAAGGTGTGTTATACTACAACTACTAGTTTAGTAGAAAGTAGTAGATAATTAGTAACAAATATATGATAAAGAGACCGCCTAATTGGTTAAAAAATTTCTCAGGAGAGCTTTTCAAAAAAGCAATTAGCTCTACTGAACTAAGAGCCTTAATTAAACAGGCTGAGAAAGATTATGTATATTGGGATACCTTTAAACATTATAAAATGCCAGATGGTTTTACACCTGAAGAAGCATGGACTTACTTAAAATTTTCTAGAAATTCCAACTCTGAAACTACGCCTGTTAAGGCTAATGACGATAAATTTTTCGGCTTCACTATTACAAAAAATATGCATAAGAAACTAAGTTTCATAGATTCCAACACTAGTGGATTTTTAATCTCTGATGCTGATAAGCCATCTAACTCTCAAAGAGGAAAATTAATAATTAGTGGGTTTACAGAAGAAGCTATTGCGTCAAGCCAAATAGAAGGAGCAAATACATCCAGAAGAGTAGCTAAGGAGATGTTGCTTACTAACAGGAAGGCAAGAACTAGGGATGAACAGATGATTATCAATAACTATCAGGTTATGCAAAGATTATTGGATTGGAAAGATTTAGAGTTAACCAAAGATATGCTAATTGAAATTCAAAAAAATATAACTACTGGCACACTTGATAATGAAGCAGATTCGGGCAGGTTCAGAACAGATGAGGATGATATTGGCGTAGTCAGCAGGCTGACTGGAGAAACAGTATTCACTCCGCCAAAAGCTGATTTTGTATCTACCGAACTAGAAAAGATGGTAGTTTATGCAAACAGCTCGGAATCAGAAGATGAATTTGTATATCCAGTTATTAAAGCAAGCATATTACATTTCTGGTTAGCATATCTTCACCCTTTTGTAGATGGGAATGGAAGAACTGCAAGGGCGATTTTTTATTGGTATATGCTGAGAAATAATTACTGGATGTTTCAGTATTTATCTGTTTCAAGAATAATTAAGCGTTCTAAGACTCAATACGATAATTCATACTTGCACTCTGAATATGATGATAACGATATGACTTATTTTCTTAACTATAAGCTTCAGGCAATTACGCTTTCCATAAAAGAGTTTGTAAATCATTATCAACAAAAATTAGAAAAAGATAAGGTGATTCAGAAAATTGCGGGTAAGCTGGGAGAATTTAACGGAAGACAAATAGATTTATTGCAAGACATGGATACTAATAAAGATAAAGTAGTTGATATAGCAAGTTACAAGGCAAACTATAGAATTTCTTATGAAACTGCAAGGTCTGACTTAGGATTTTTGGTTGAAAAAAATTTATTAGACAGAGTGTTATCTGGGAAAAAATTTATATATATCCCAAATACAGTAGAAGTGAGAAAGCTTTTGGAAACTGCACCAAGTGAAGCAAAAAATTAACCCTTCTATTATTTTCGCCTCTGGCTATCGCTGTTGACTTCTTTATATTTCTTTGCTAAATTCAACTTGAAGACTTAAAAAAGTAATTTTTTCTTTTAGGTGTTTTAGTAGATTTTAACTTCAAAGTTAGGGGATGTCTTTGAAATCTTCATAAAAAGGGGTTTAGACAGTATTTATCACTTTTCCGTCTATAAAACTTTGAATATTTTCAATTGTAACTTTAATAATTCGCTCCAGCGCTTCTTGACTATTGAAGGCATTATGCGGAGTAACAATTACTTTTGGATGTCTTATTAGAATATGGTCGTAAATAAGAGTCTTAAGGTTTATATTCTGCTGGGAAGCCTTCGTTAAGATTGATACCTCTTCGTGAAGTTCATCTTCCTCTTCGAGAACATCAAGCCCTACGCCCTCAAGAATTCCCCGATCAAGTCCCAGAAAAATTGCTTCTGTGTCAATCAAATCTCCCCGCGCAGTATTTATAAGATAAGATCCTTTTTTAAATTTTAAAATATTATCCTTGTTGATAATATGTTTTGTCTGCGGAGTTAAAGGCAAGTGGAGAGTGACCACATCTGATTCCCCAAGTAAAGCATCAAAATCCCTATATTTAAAGTTCATTTTCCGGGCTAACTCCTCATCAGGATGACGCGCGTATGATATTACTTTCATTCCAAAACCCTGAGCAATTCTTAATACATGCTGTCCTATTTTCCCAAGACCAATAATCCCCATTGTTTTTTCATAGAGGTCGACTCCTTTTAGCGCAGAGTGGTCAAAGTTGAGTTTTTGAATTTGCTCTATCGCTTGAGGAATTTTTCGCGTTAAGTTTAAGAGTAAAGCAAATGTGTGTTCGGCAACGGTACTGCTTCCGTACTCGGGAACATTTGAAACAACTATGTTTTTGGTCTTGCAGTAGTCGATATCTATATGGTCAAAGCCGGTTGATCGGGTTACAATTAACTTCAAATTTGGAAGTCTATCTATAACATCTTTATTGATGGTGGAAGAAATAAAAGATGAAATAATTTCTGAATCGCTGTACGATGAAGCATTATCGGCAGTTAGTTTTTCTTCTGTAAAAACCGCATCTTGTAAGCTTTTTTCAAGAAGCTCTTTTTCCCACTCGGAAATTTCAAATATTACTGTTTTCATATTTAAAATCTAGAATACTTATTTTATTCTAACATAAAATTATTAAATCCTACTATTTAAAAATGTTTTAACTGTGCACTATAATATTTATAAGGTAAACTT
>JBBTYY010000056.1:11143-24451 GCA_038061615.1 Patescibacteria group bacterium
TTTTTCTGTAGGCTTAAGAAAGTAATCTTCATCAAGGTATTCTAGTGGAATTTAGCTTCAGAGTTAGAGGATGATTCATAAATCTCTTCAGAAAATATTTTGTGTTATAATGCCATTTATAAATGAGTGTTGAGCAGTACAGAGAAGGAAGTATTCCAATATCAGGTATTGTCGAAATTGATGGAGCTCCCCCCACTAAAAATCTCATAACTCGTTTAGCCGAAGGAATAATCAACGGCCGTGAGCCCATACCGACTGTTCCTCTTAGTGAACTTATACCTGAATTAAGGAAGATCGAAGACGGAGGAGGAAGCTTAAGAGAATATATCGAAGAACTTGAAGAAAGAGCAAAAACAGAAAATCACAGCAACGGAAAAATCTCATCGGCTATAGAAAAAATAAGAAGTCTTGCCCGTCACGATAATCAAATAATCGTAGATGGTCATCAAGCTGGCGGCAGAACGACTGCAATAGTGGTAGCGGTCGGCACTTTAGTGGTGGGAGCAGGTATCTTCCTGCGGTTGGATCATGCACCCACTAAGCCGAGACCAAAGAAAGAAGAACCTAAGCCGGCGGAAGACCTCATGCCCCAATCGTGAAAGCAAAGTACAAGACTAAATCTTAAATCCTTTCGTTCTTATTGCAATCTTTGTTGTTATTAAGTATTCTAATTTTACCTTTTGATGAGGAAGGCTTCAATGAAATCCATAAATTAGACAAATTTTTTTAAACTCATTAATAATTCTGTTGATTTGAAATCCTTGAACTTGCAGCCTCTTTAATATAGAATTAAATTTATGTTTAAGCCCGTAACTCCTAGGGTAGATTTTCCAAAACTTGAAAAAAATATTCTTGAAAAATGGGAAAAGGAAAAATTAGTAGATAAATATCTTCACAGAAACGATTCTTCTAATAAAAACTACTCATTTTTGGATGGTCCGATAACCGCCAATAATCCAATGGGGGTTCATCATGCCTGGGGTAGAACATATAAGGATTTATGGCAAAGATTTTGGAATATGCGGGGGTACAGGCAAAGGTTTCAAAATGGATTTGATTGCCAGGGTTTATGGGTTGAAGTAGAAGTTGAAAAAGAACTTGGGATTAGGAATAAAAAAGACATCGAGAATTTGGTAGAGGGAAATAAAAAAGAAAGTATCGCTAAGTTTGTTGAGCTTTGTAAACAAAGAGTAATTAAATATTCAAGTATTCAGGCGGAGCAAAGTAAGCGTTTAGGATATTTTATGGATTGGAATAATTCCTACTACACAATGTCTGATGAAAATAACTACATGATTTGGCACTTTTTAAAAACCTGTTTTGATAAGGGTTGGATTTATAAGGGAAAAGACAGCGTGCCATGGTGTCCAAGATGCGAAACTGCAATTTCTCAGCACGAAATGCTAACAGAGGATTATAAGGAGTTAACGCACGAAAGTGTTTTTGTAAAACTTCTGATTGCCACAAAAGGTTGGGATAACACCTATCTTTTAGTTTGGACAACTACTCCATGGACAGTTCCTGCAAACGTTGCAGTTGCGGTAAACACTAAATACACATACGGTATTTGGGAAGATGAAAAAAAAGAGCGTTATGTCTTTCTTTATACAGGTGATGAGGGCAAAATAGCAAAACGTCTTGAAAAAAATGGAGATGAACTCTCGCTTGAGCGGTGGATAATGAAAGATTCGGGCAGAACTCTTCAAAATATAAAAACTATAAAGGGTAAAGAGCTTCTAGGTTTAAAATATTCTGCTCCTTTTGATGATTTAGGGCTTGTTAAGCAAGCAAGAGAAGAAAATCCCGATACTTTTCATACAGTTGTTGATGGAAGCGAAATTGTTGTATCAACCGAAGGAACAGGGCTTTTACACGTTGCCCCGGGTGCAGGAAAAGAGGATTTTGATCTTTCAAAAAAAGAAAAGCTTTCAATCATTTCTTTAATTTCGGATGACGCGTCTTATAGGGACGGTATGGGAGAATTCAGTGGTAGAAATGCAAAAAAACACCCGGAATTAATAATTGATTATTTAAAATCTTTAGAAAGCGGAAAATATTTGTTAAAAACTATGCAATATTCCCATAGATATCCTGCATGTTGGAGATGTAAAACAGAGCTTGTTTGGAAGGTAACTTTAGAATGGTATATTTCTATGGATATTAAAGAAAAAGGAACAGACAAAACTTTAAGAGAGCAAATGATGAAGACGGCAAGAATGATTGATTGGCATCCTGAATTTGGGCTCGAAAGAGAACTTGATTGGCTTTCGAATATGCATGACTGGCTAATCAGTAAGAAAAACAGATATTGGGGATTGGCGCTTCCTGTTTTTGAATGTCAAAGCTGCGGAAATTTTGAAGTAATTGGAGGAAAAGACGAGCTTAAAAAAAGGGCAGTAGAAGGTTGGGATAAATTTGAAGGGCATTCTCCGCACAAACCATACATAGATGAAGTAAAAATTAAATGTTCTAAGTGTAATTTGATGGTAAGTAGGATTGATGATGTCGGTAGTGTTTGGCTTGATGCCGGCATTGTTCCTTTTTCTACTTATGTAGATCCAAAGACAAAAGAATTAAGTTATACAACCGATAAGAAATATTGGAGCGAGTGGTTTCCTGCGGAGTTTATTACAGAATCTTTCCCCGGACAATTTAAGAATTGGTTTTACTCCATGATTGCTATGTCAACAGTTTTGGAAAAAAAGAATCCTTTTAAAACAGTTTTGGGATTTGCTTCTATGCTTGGGGAGGACGGCAGGCCAATGCATAAGTCGTGGGGAAATTCGATTGAATTCAACGAAGGCGCAGATAAAATCGGAGTTGATGTAATGCGTTGGATGTTTGTAACGCATAATCCCGAAAACAATCTACTTTTTGGCTATAAAAAAGCAGATGAAACAAGAAGAAAATTTCACTTAATGCTTTGGAATGTTTATAATTTTTTCTTAACATATAGAGCAGTTGATGATTGGAACCCGTCTCAAAAAAAAGAATTTGATTTATCAAACATTTTAGATAAATGGATAATTTCAAGATACAACAAATGTTTAAACTTAGTTACTAAATCATTGGAAGATTATGATGTTCAAAAAGCATCGCTTGGGATAGAAAATTTTGTCAACGATTTGTCTCTGTGGTTTATAAGAAGAAGCAGGGATAGAGTCGGACCCTCGGCTGAAGACGAGAAAGATAAAAATAATTATTACCAAACTTTATATTTTGTTTTGGTTAATCTTTCTAAAACACTTGCTCCTTTTATGCCTTTTATTTCTGAAGAAATTTATCGCAATTTAACTGGTTTTGAGTCTGTGCATCTGGCGGATTGGCCAAGTCCATTTGAGTTATACATTAATGAGAAAATTGAAGAAGAAATGAAATTGGCAAGACAAATTGTTGAGCTTGCTCATGCCAAAAGAAAAGAAGAGAAAATTAAGGTAAGACAACCGCTTTCAAAATTAAGAATTAAGAATTTAGAATTAAGAATTAATGATGAATTAATAAATTTAGTTAAAGATGAGGTTAACGTAAGACAGATTGAGCTTCTGAGTGGGAAAGGAATTTTGTCTGTTGAGTTTGATACTAAAATAACACCGCAGCTTAAAGACGAAGGGGATGCCCGAGAAATAGTAAGAATGATTCAGGCAGAGAGAAAAAAAATAGGGACGAAGCTTGATCAGCGAGTTAACGTGGTATTGCCGGACTGGCCAGTGGATTTCGAAGTATATATAAAAAAAAGAGCTCTAATAAATAGCATTAAAAAAGGAGAGAAATTTAAGATACAAAAGCTGTGAATAGACAATCTTTAAGAATTGATTTCGGCTTGCTTATGCCTGCCCTAGTTCTTCTTATCTTAGGGCTTACGGGGATTTTTTCTTTGAGTTTTGAATTGTTTAAATCCCAGTTTTTATTTTCATTTATTGCTCTTTTTGTTTTTTTATTTTTTTCTCAAATAAATTACCAAGCCCTAAAAAATTACAGTTTTGTAATTTATGCCGGATCAATAATAATTTTATTTTTAGTTTTGTTAATTGGAATTGAGAGCAGAGGCTCTGTTAGATGGCTTGAATTTTTAGGCTTTAGAATTCAATTTTCGGAACTTCTTAAGCCTTTTCTTGCGCTTTGCCTGTCTTCTTTTTTAGCAAGCAAAAATAACTACTCAATAAAATTCTTTTTCGGAGTTTTAGCTTTGCTTTTTCCCATTTGGTTTTTAATTTTTCTTCAGCCGGATTTAGGAAACGCAATTATTTATTTTTTAGTAACTATTTTTATTTTGTTTGCTTTTGGATTTCCCCTACGCTATTTCTTAGCATCTTTGTTGTTGATGGCCGCTTCTTTTCCAATTTTTTGGAAATTTTTAAGAGAATACCAAAAACAAAGGCTTCTTACCTTTTTCCATCTTAAGGTTGATCCACTAGGTACTTCTTACAATGCTATTCAATCTGTTATTGCAGTTGGTTCCGGGATGATTATAGGGCGGGGGTTTGGACAGGGAACACAATCAACTCTTAGATTTTTGCCGGAAAGACACACAGATTTTATTTTTGCGACTCTCTCCGAGGAACTGGGTTTTATAGGTTCGTTAGTGATATTGGCCGCTTTTAGTTTCCTTTTTTACCGCATCTATTTAATTTATAAAAACTCCGATTCAGTATTTTCCAAAATGTTTGCCCAAGCGGCGTTTTTTTTCCTATTAGTTCAATTTTTTATGAATATTGGAATGAATGTTGGAATCATGCCGATTGTCGGAGTTTCGCTGCCCTTTGTGTCCTATGGAGGAAGTTCTCTTCTTTCAAGCTTTATTCTTCTTGGTATCCTTTCCTCCATGAGTAAGGGATTTGATTCCAGACAGGTTCTGGAAATTAGATAGCAGGTTTGGTATAATCTATAAACCATGGAATATGCGGTAGTTAAAACAGGCGGAAAACAGTACAAAGTGTCGCAGGGTTCTATTCTGGAAATAGACCGGCTCAATATGCAAAAGGATAATGAAGTAATTTTGGACAATGTGCTTTTATGGGTTTATGACGGGCAGGTTAAGATTGGAAAACCAAATCTTCCGAATGTTAAAATTAAAACAAGAGTAATAGATAATATAAAAGGAGATAAGATAAGGGTTGCAAAGTTTAAGGCAAAAGCCCGATACAGAAGGATGATGGGTTTTAGGACGCATATAACTAAGCTTGAAATTAAAAGTATTGATAGCGGAAGTCCTGTAGTCAAGGCGGTCAAAAACGAAATAAAAGCGCAAAAAACTCCTTTGAAGAAATTAAAGCCGGCGGGTAAGATTAAAAAATCCTAATTTCTGGTAAATTACCTATTGACTTATGTGAAAACTGGCAATAAAATGTCTTTAGTTTTCACAAGGGTTTATTTAAGGTTTAGAAACTAATAACTAAGGAATATGGCACATACAAAGGCGCAAGGGTCAGTAAAGGGAAATAGAGATTCAATCTCCAAGCGTTTGGGGGTTAAATTATACTCCGGAGAGAAAGTTGAGCCGGGTAATATTATTGTAAGGCAAAAAGGAACAAAATTTTTTCCGGGCAGCGGCGTCGAGATGGGAAAGGATTTTACTTTATTTGCAGTTAATAGCGGAGTCGTATCTTTTAAACAGGAGAGAGGTAAAAAGATCATAGAAATTATTAAACTAAATTAAATAGATTATGGATGATCAAACACAAGAAAGAATTTTCGAACTTGATATAAATTTGCTTCAGACAAATCCTCTTCAGCCTCGTGGCGTTATTTCTCCCGAGTCTTTAAATGAATTAATAGAGTCAATAAGAGAGCAGGGAATCTTGGAGCCTCTTGTTATTGCAAAAACACCTGCCGGGTACCAAATAATTGCAGGGGAGAGAAGATGGAGAGCGGCAAGAATTTTGGGATTGCCTAAAGTTCCGGTAGTTATTAAGGAAGCAACGCCTCAGGGAATGCTTGAAATGTCTATAGTAGAGAATGTCCAGCGGGAAGATTTAAATCCAATAGAAAAAGCGCTTGCGTATAAAAGATTAATAGATGAATTTGGTTTGGGAACAAACGAAGTTGCAAAGAGAGTAGGAAAAAGCGCGCCTGCCGTATCAAATACAATAAGGCTTCTAACTCTTCCGGATGCGATAAAAGATGCTTTGGTTGCGGGTGTTATTACAGAAGGACACGTTAGACCGCTTATTTCTGTAGGCGATCAGAAACTTATGATTGAGCTGTTTAAGAAAATCTTGCGAGAAAGCAGCACAGTCAGACAAACAGAAGATATGGCAAGGAGAGCAAAGTCGGAGGTTGAGAAAAGAGAGCCGCGTACGGCACATGACAGGCTTTGGGTGCCCGAAATGGATGAGATGGAAAAAGAGCTTGAAAAAAAGCATGGGTTTGCCAAGGTAACAATGTACCAATCAAGAAGTCTTGCCCGAATTGTTATTGCAATACGGGGAGATATTGATGAAACAACCCCAAAAGTAAAGGAAATTTACGAAACTTTAATGGGAGAAAAACCTAAGGACTCTTAACAAGCCCCATTTTATCTAACGGCCAATAAACAAAAAAAGATTTCCCAATAACCGATTTTATTGGGACAAATCCCCATTCTCTTGAGTCAGAACTGTATGCTCTGTTGTCGCCCATAACAAAGTAGCTTTCCTGCGGGACTTTTACTTCCTCTCCTTCTTTTAAGAATGACCCTCCATAAGCTTTGACATCGGGTTGTAAATATTTGCTTTCATCAAGTATCTCCCCGTTTAAAAAAACTGATCCGTCTTTTATATAAATATTATCGCCCGGGGCGGCAATCACTCTTTTTATGAAGTCTTTCTCCGGATCCGGCGGTGCTTTAAAGACTATAACTTCTCCTTTTTTTGGTTTTTCAAAACTTAAAGCAATTATGTTCGTCAAGATATATTCATTATTTATAAAAGTAGGGAGCATAGAATCCCCATTTACCTGAAAAGGCCGAAAAAGAAATACGTAAATAACAAGAAAAACAGCAGCCGCCAAAAGAAGCGTTTCTACAATATCTATTAGAAAGTTATAAATTTTTCGCAGAATCGACATTATTTAAATTGTCCTTGATTTAGCTTCTTTTGTCAACGATATTATTTTGTGATAAGATTTAATCATTGAAATAGGTCGTGTAGCTCAGCGGCAGAGCGCCTCGTTCACATCGAAGAAGTCTCTGGTTCGAATCCAGACACGACCACATCTTTAAATGTGGGCTTTTAGGTAATCAACGTCGTAGAGAAGAATTTGATAAGCCTTTTCTTTAATTAAAATTTCTTTTGGGATTGCGTGAAAACTATTAAGAAGTTTCTCAATGGTTCGAAGTTTTATTAAGGCTATTTTACGTTTCCCCTTTTCGTAATCATTTTTTGCACTTTTTGCTATCATAAGGAGCGAGTTCGCCGCATTTTTGTTAATTAAGTTTAATGATCTCGCTTCTTTAATGTCATCAATCAGAACTTGAAATGTGACTATTTTTTGAGCCGAGGAATTATCAGAATATTCAGGATCAAAATTTATACTAAATGATTCCGAAGAATTTTGACCAATCAGAATAGATTGATTAAAAATATTTACATTTCCGTCCTTATCATATAAATATATTTTAAGATCATAATTCTGGGTGCTTGGAGAAGTAAGTTCTATTTGATATTGTCCGTTTGTCGGTTTCTTTAAATAGAAGATTTTAAGAGGAGATCCGCTTGTTCCGCTTCCATTATGGTCATCTATTAGCGGTTGTTGAATAAATTGCTCCCCAATTGTATTTCCTAATGCATCCTGTAAGGCAATTTGAATATCTGGATTTACAGCAATCATTATATATGAAAGATCAGTACTTGATGGCACAAATCTTCCTATAGACAAAAATGTATTTCCATAATCGTTAAGCGTAGATCTTGAATAATATGGATCATTGATATTGAATGTGGATCCGTTTATGCCTTTTCCAACAATAAAATGCCCAGGCTCTTCAAGTATTCCAGGCATACCATTGCTTATATCCGTAGTTAATTGAGTTGGAGAGTACCCATTTATTCTGCTGTATTCAAGAGCATTAAACGAAGATATTCCGTTGATTGATTTTGCTAATCTAGATAATCTACTTAGAGCCAGCCAATTAACAAGACCATTGCGTATATATCCGTCTGGTTGAGATTTTAGCCAATTATTAAGAGTTCCAGGATTCAAAAATGTTCCATCCGGAAGCTCATTAATACCGTGATATTTAAAAACCATTGCAGCAGAAGTTAGAGCGCAACCCCAAGAATTTATGGTTGGATTAGACGGTGCCCAGATATTAGCAGAATCATATACTTGTGATTGCCATGGATTGGAGGTTTGTTTTAGTTGTGGAACTTGAAGGTCCGAAGAGCTATTTTCAAAGGCATATATTTTTCCATCCTGCGAGGTAATAAATAATTTACCACTAGCTATAACAGGGGAATACACACTTCCTCCCGTTGTGTACTGCCATAAAAGACTGCCCGTTTGAGCATTAAGAGCATATATATTACTATCAGAGGACGTTTGATAAACTACTCCGTTTGCAATAGCTTGCGGCGATATCTCACCATTTGTGGACTGAGTTTTACGTGTCCAGATTTGCGTACCGGAAGTAGCATCAATAGCATAAAGTCTTCCAACAAGCGTCTGGACATATACTATATTGTTTGCTACAGCTGGTGTTCCCCATACCGAGTCCTCTGTGGGTCCAAAACTCCAAATTGTATCTCCGTTAGAAGCATCCACCGCAAACACCTGTGCTGTTCCTGAACCAATATATAAAACACCATTTACTATAGTAGGCGAGGAAAAGAATACTCCGCCTAAATCGGGCCTTGACCATAAAACAGAACCCGTAGAGGCATCCAGTGCATACAAGGTACAACAAAAACTACCTATATACACAACTCCATTTGCAACTGCTGGTACTCCTACTGTACCATCGCTTAGTCCAGTTTCCCAAAGAATATTTCCTGTAGTTGCATCAACGGCACGTATATTATGAGCGTTGCTTCCAAAAAATACTTTGTCACCAACTACGTTTACACCTAAGGCTCCTTTAGACAAAGGTGTCGTAGACCATATTAATTGTCCCGTTGTTGCATTAAAAGAATCAAGCGTACAACCATCACAATTACTTCCGGCATAAACTGTATTTGCCTGCACCGCTATTCCTCCACCTCCCTGAGTTTGAACTTGCCATTTTATATTGCCCGATGAATTATCTATTGCGTACAAAATTCCTGAATTTGATTTAACAAATAAAGTACCATTTGAATTTACAATTCCAGGGTAGCCCGAGGGTGTGGTGTCTAAAGCACGACTCCATAAAATAGTTAGAGGTGGAGTAAGAGTGGATTCAACACTATTAAAACCTGTATGTTGTGGATCTCTTTGAAAAGTAGACCAATCATTTGCCAATTGAGCAAATGCGCTACCTGAAACTAAGAACAAGTTTAGACATATAAAGACGACTAAATATAAACGGCGCAAAATCTTCATTATCTTGAACAGAAGAATCAACTTTATATTTATAATAGATTATTCTTAAAATAAAAATCAATGGGTAATTTAAATAATGTATGGAAGATAAAACGGCGATCCTAGAAGACTATTTCCTTATTTTTTATGAGAATATATGCATCCAGTATATATAGCAATAGTGCTCCGTAAAGAACATGGGATTGGAGAAGGGTTGGAAACGAAGAAGGGGTTTTCATATTTACTGCCATCAGTAAATAACTTAATCCTAAAAAGAGATAATATTGTTTTCCCAAATGATTATTCTTAATATAGTAAAAGGTTATGAATAAAGGAATAATTAACCAAACAAAATGATGCTGCCAGGAAAAAGTATTTACAATAATACTTGAGGTAATTAAAAGACTAATAGACAAAAGTCCAGGTTTATCATTCTTTTTAAACTTCCACACAATAATAAATGAAATTAGTATTAGTACAGTCCCAATAATTGGCCTCAATATACTTGCTAACTCTAAACTGCTCCATCCTCTTATTAAAAATGCAGACAGTGATTGATTATAATAGTCAACTTTCCAAGACTCTATTAAGCTAGGAAGTACTGTTATATAAAAAAAAGAGATAATTCGTGGATTAACAAATACGAATGTAATTAAAACTATAACCAGAGTCGTAAGAATAACGGATAAAAGCGTTTTCCACCGCTTGCCAAAAATTAGATAAATTATTAACAGACCTGGAAATAATTTAAGCGCGATTGCAACAGCAAGAAAAGACCCTGATAAAATCTCCCTTTTTTTAACATAAAAATATATAAATAAAGTCACCATCAATAACACAACATTATTAATTTGTCCCATGCCCAAAGTAAATTTTTCAGGGAAAAAATTTAACACAAGAGTGATTAAAAATAAACCCAATATTGAAAAGGGCGCCAGTTTAAAAAGCTTAAATAAAAGACCGATTGACGATAATAAACATACAATTGAAATGATTAAAAATAATTTCTGGGCTATAAGAAATGGCAGAAGCGTAAAAGGAAAAAAGAATAACAAAACAGGAGGAGGATAAACAAAAGGAGTAAAAAAATCTTTGCCTCCTAGATATGGATTTTCGCCATTAAATACTTTAATTGGGCTATAATAATAGCTGCTAAAATCAGGATAATAGTCATAAGTCAATACTTTTAAAAAAATAACACTAGATATAAAAAATATTATTATGAAAAAAAATTTCCCAATCAAAAAAAGCTTTAGAATAGATTTTTTATTAATTTCCATGAATATGTAAATCAATGCTAACACTAGATTGCATTTGACGCAAGCAACGCAAAAAGTTACTTAACTTCTAAAATTGCGGGACAACAAAAGGCTCATGACCTTTTTTTGCTGAGTGTTGTTGAAAGTATTCATCAATGTTCGGATTTCATCTCTAATATTTTATTGATTGTGCGTAATCTAAATGTTAAAATTCATACATAATGGGTGGATTATCGATACAGTTTACTAGCAAGAAAGAAATGACAATTTTATTTTTTGCCAGACTTTTTTACCCTCATATCGGCGGGGTGGAAAAGCATGTTTTGGAAGTTTCAAAACTCCTTGTTAAGAAGGGGCATTTGGTAACTGTTGTGACGGAAATACTACCAATAAATACCAATACTACCAATTTCAAATTTCAAATTTCAAATGAACAAAAAATAGACGGAATTAAAGTCTTACGAATTCCGGTTGGAAAGGATGACTGGTTTAAAAAGTTTAGAATTTGGTGGCAGTTGTGGAAACATCGCAGGTTAATAAAAGATGCAGATGTAATTCATGCACATGATGTATTTTTTTGGTATCTCCCATTTAGATTTTTGTACCCATCAAAAAAAGTTTTTACAACATTCCACGGATATGAAGGAAACAAAATTCCCGGATTTAAAGAAAAATTAATGCATAAAATCGCAGAAAAACTCTCAAAAGGAAATATTTGCGTTGGAGACTTTCTAAAAAAATGGTACGGCACTAGGCCAGATTACGTCACCTACGGTGCCGTGTCGGAAATACAAAATACTCGCCTCGATTCGGCGAAGCGGGCAAAATACAAAATACTTTTTCTCGGGAGACTTGAGGAAGAAACAGGGATAATGGAATATCTAAAGGCTTTGTTAATGCTCAAAAATAAAGGAACAGGATTCGAATTAACGATTCTTGGTGATGGAAAATTGAGAAGAAAAGCAGAGGATTTCTCAAGAGTTAATAAAATTAACGCTAAATTCAAGGGTTTTGTAGGAAATGTTGAGAATTATCTTGTTTGGGCAGATTTCATATTCACGTCCAGATACTTAGGGATTCTAGAAGCTCTTTCTTATAAAAAATTTATTTTTGCCCATTACAACAATTCTATAAAAAAAGATTATTTAGGAATGGCACCATTTGCAAAATATATTTCAATCAGTAAAAATTACAAAGAACTTTCAGATCAAATCGAATATTATTTAGAAAATAAGAAAAAAAATAACCCGATGATCGATAAGGGATTTGTTTGGGTTAAGAACCAGGCTTGGAGCGGGATTGCTGCAATTTATTTAAAACTTTGGGATAAGGATTGATTCGACGTGATATATCTATTTAATTTATGTATAATTTATTACTATTATGAGTAAGGAAGCAGCGAGAGAAGAAGAAAAAGCATGGGATAATTACTGGAAGAGAAAAGAGACGAAAATTCAAGCAGTAATCTATAGAAATATTGCAAGTTTTTATAGGAAATTTATCATCAAAAGAGCATTGAATAAAATTATTGAGGGAGAGTTTCAAAGAGGCTCAAAGCTTCTGCATGCAGGCAGCGGGTCGGGACAAGTCGACGAAGATATAATTCAAAAATACGATATAACGGCGCTTGATATTTCAAAAGAAGCGCTCAAGCTGTATAAACTTTATAACGGAAACAAAGCCAAACTTATGCACGCAAGCATTTTTGACATACCTATGAAATCCTCAGCATTCAGCGGAGTTTATAATCTGGGTGTTATGGAACATTTTACAAAGGATGAGGATATAAAGATATTGAAAGAATTGCGAAGAGTTTTAAAGCAAAATGGCAAAATTGTTCTTTTTTGGCCCCCAAAATTTGGAATTTCTGTAATTTTTTTAAACTCAACGCACTTTATTTTAAATAGAGTCTTGAAGAGAAACATTCGTCTTCACCCGGAAGAAATATCTCTTGTTAAGTCAAAAAAACAGGTAAATGAGATTTTGAAAAAATCGGGATTTAAATTAACAAAATTTTATTTTGGCCCGCTAGATTTATTTACCCACTGTATAATTGTCGCAGAAAAACTTTAAGACCAATTTTCTCTCACTAATTATTTTTTAAATAATTTAGATCGTATATCAATATTTGATATGCTTCTTCAGTTATACCCTTTCCCCTTTGAGCTTTTACCTCATTAAACAATGCATTAAGGATGTTTATTGAAGTTTTTTTATTTACGGAAGCAGATAATTGGGCTATTGGTATCTTAGCCAATAAGCTATTATAAATTCCGTTATTTTTAAATAAGCCTAAGTTTTTAAGCTCGTTTAAGTCATTTATTAAATCTTGCGAAGAAACAGATCTTTTTATTTCCGAGGTTTGGTTTTGCGAATAATCAATTTCTAAGGTTTCGTCATTGTTATCACTAACGATCCCTTTTATTTTATTTAAATAATCGTTTCCATTTTCCTTAAATGATGAGATGTTTATTTCGTAAATTGCGTTTTGGCCGCCTGAGATTTTTATTTCGTATTCTCCGTCTGCTGGTTCTGGTAGTAAAAATTCGTTGACACCTGTTCCTAAGTTTTCCTG
>JBBTYY010000057.1:0-13071 GCA_038061615.1 Patescibacteria group bacterium
TCTTTTATAAATAATACTCTGAAAAAAGACGAAACACCGGATTCCCAAGAAGCTTTGGTTGAGATTTTTAGAAAAATGCATCCCGGAGAGCCAATCGTAATAGATAAAATAAAAGAAAGTTTTTTTGGGATGTTCTTCAACGTTAGACGCTATGACTTGGGAAAAGTCGGAAGATATAAAATGAACAAAAAACTTAAAGATACGCCCGGTTTTAAAGAATCAAATGAACGAGTTTTGAGCGTAGATGACATAATCGCAACAATAAGTTTTTTAATAGAGCTTGTTCAAGGAAAAAACGGAGTTGATGATATTGATAGTCTTGCAAACAGACGTGTCAGACGAGTTGGAGAGCTTGTTGCAACCAATGCATTTAGGATTGGGATACTAAGACTTGAGCGAAGTGTTAAAGAAAGAATGAGCCTTATTCAACCCGATGTTCCGGTTTCTATTGGTTCTTTAATAAATGCAAGGCCAATCATGGCATCAATCAACGAATTCTTTAGGACATCTCAGCTTTCCACAATTTTGGATCAGACCAATCCGCTTTCCGAAATAGATAATTTAAATCGTCTAACCGTTATGGGAACAGGAGGAATTTCTCGAGAGAGGGCGGCGTTCTCAATTCGTGATATCAATAGCTCTCAATACGGAAGAGTTTGCCCTATTAGAAGTCCCGAAGGCCCGAACATTGGTCTTGTCACTTATATTGCGCTTTACGCAAAGGTTAACGAATTTGGATTCTTAGAAACGCCTTACAGAAAAATCGTGCATCAAAAAAGAGGAAAAAAAACTATGACAAAAGCAACAAATGAAATAGTTTATCTGACAGCCGATGATGAACAAAGTCACTATATAACCCATGCGGGAGTAGTTTCAAAAGACGGAACAATAGGAGAAGATCGTGTTCCAGCCAGATACAAGGGAGAGTTTATAGAAACCGAAAAAGAAAAAATGGAATATGTAGATATTGTGCCCCGTCAGGTTGTTGGATCGGCTGCCTCTCTTATTCCGTTTGTGTCACATGACGAGGCAAACAGAGCTTTAATGGGAACTCACATGCAGTGTCAGGCAGTGCCTCTCGTAAATCTGGAAAGTCCAGTAGTTGGAACTGGAATGGAAAAAAGTATTGCAGAAGTTATGGGAAGAGTTATTAGCGCTCCGTTTGATGGAACAGTTACATATGCCGATGCAAACAAAGTTATTTTAAAAGCAAGCAGGGGAAAAGAAGAAGCAGTTTACAAAATAGTTTCTTTTAAAAGAAGTTCACAGGCAACTTGTTACACTCAAAGAACAATGGTTATTTCCGGACAAAAAGTCAAAAAAGGAGACTTAATTGTTGATGGTCCTGCATCGGATAACGGAGAACTCGCTCTTGGGAAAAATCTAATCATCGCTTATGCCTCCTTAGATGGTTTAGGTTATGAAGATGCAATTGTTATTTCCGACAGACTTGTTAAAGAAGATATTTTTTCTTCCATTCATATAGAAAAATATGAATCGGCAGTTGTTGATACGAAATTGGGGGTCGAGGAAACAACCAGGGATATACCAAATGTCTCAGAAGAAGATTTAGCAAATCTTGATGAAGAAGGAGTTGTTGTGATAGGAAGTGAAGTGGGGCCGGGAGATATACTTGTTGGAAAGATAGCGCCAAAAGGGGAAACAGAATTAACAGCAGAAGAAAGATTACTTAGGGCAATTTTTGGAGAACAGGCAAGAGAGGTAAGAGACACTTCCTTGCGAGTTCCTAACGGAGAAAGAGGTACTGTTATTAATGTTAAAATCCTGGATAGAAAAAAAGGAGACGAGCTTGAGCCCGGTACTATTAAAAAAATAATTGTAGAAGTAGCACAATTTAGACACATTACTGTTGGAGATAAGCTTGCAGGAAGACACGGAAATAAAGGAGTAATTTCCCGAATCCTGCCTTCCGAAGATATGCCATACCTTTCGGATGGAACACCGGTTGATATCGTTATTTCTCCCATCAGTGTTTTGGCCCGTATGAACTTAGGACAACTTTTGGAAGCACATCTTGGCTGGGCAGCGGGAAAACTTAATACAAAAGTTTCAGTTCCGGTATTTGAGGAAGTTGGAGAGGACAGAATCGTGGCTTTTCTTAAAATGGCGAAGCTTCCCGAAAACGGAAAGACAGTTCTATACGATGGCAGAACAGGAGAGTCATATGAAAATCCCGTTGTTGTGGGAATCGAGTATGTTATGAAACTTATCCATATGGTTGAGGACAAGACGCATGCAAGATCTACGGGTCCATACTCTTTGGTTACTCAGCAGCCGCTCGGAGGAAAGGCTCAGATGGGAGGACAGCGCTTAGGAGAAATGGAAGTTTGGGCGCTTGAAGCGCATAGGGCAAGACATATCTTGCAGGAAATGTTGACTATAAAATCCGATGATGTTGTCGGAAGAGCTAAGGCATTTGAGGCAATTGTTAAAGGAACAGATATACCGACTCCGAAAGTTCCCGAATCATTCAGAGTTTTAATAAAAGAGCTCGCGGCTTTGGGAATAAATGTTATAGCACAGGGTGCGACTATTGATACGCCTCAATCTGTTAATACCGCGCTTGCGGAGGTTGCAGAAGAACTGAAGCCAATCGAGGACCCGCCTGCTCGCCTCGACTCGGCGGAGCGGGCCGGCGAGGCAGGAAAAACAGAAGGAAATAAAGCAGCAAATGAATAGAAACGATAAGAAAATGAAAGACATAACAATTTTGGACTTCAAGTCTTTAAAAATCGTTCTTGCTAATAAAGACGATATTCTTTCCTGGTCTTATGGAGAGGTGACAAAACCTGAGACAATTAACTACAGAACTTTAAGGCCGGAGAAAGATGGGCTTTTCGACGAAAGAATCTTCGGTCCTACAAAAGACTGGGAATGTTATTGCGGAAAATACAAAAGGATAAGGCATAGAGGCGTTATTTGTGATAAATGCGGAGTAGAGGTAACAACGTCAAGAGTTAGAAGAGAAAGGATGGGACACATAAATCTTTCTTCTCCTGTTTCCCATGTCTGGTTCTTTAAAGGCTCAACTTCTCCTCTTTCTTTAATTTTGGATATGTCCCAAAGAAGTCTTGAGTCTGTTATTTATTACGCATCCTTTTTGGTTACAGATGTGGATGAAGATAAAAAGAAAGAAGCTCTTGCTCTATTCCTTAAAAATATTGAGGGAAGAAAGAGACAGCAAAGAGAAGAGATAGTTCTTGCGGAAAAGGGTATAGAGAAGGAAACAAAAGAGAAAAAACAGGGAGTGAAAGCGGGAAAACTTAAAAAAGAGCAAAAGGATCTTGTTTATCAGGAGCTTGATTTAACCGAAAGGCAGAAAATAGCTGCACTTTCTGAAAGATTAATTGAAGAAGAAAAAAAACTTGATGAAATTTACGAAGCTTTGTCCCGTCTTCTTAAAAATCTAAGAATTGGGACAGTGCTTTCGGAAGATGAATATTTTAAAATCCTAGAATACGATATCCCTGTTTTCTTTACAATGCGAACAGGAGCAGAAGGAATTTTAGAACTCCTAAGCAAAATCGATTTATCGGCCTTGATTATAAAACTAAGAAGCGAAGCAGAAAAATCCAAGGGACAAAGATACTTAAAGCTTATCAAAAGACTGCGATTGATTGAATCAATGCGAAAAGCAGGTGTTTCTGCATCCTCTATGATTATTACGGTTTTACCTGTTCTTCCTCCGGATTTGCGCCCAATGGTTCAGCTGGCAGGAGGAAGATTTGCAACCTCTGATCTTAATGATTTATACAGAAGAGTAATCAACAGGAACAACAGATTAAGACACTTAATATCTTTAGGGGCTCCTGAGATAATCTTAAGAAACGAAAAAAGAATGCTCCAGGAATCAGTCGACGCATTAATTGATGTATCTCAAAGAACAACACAGGTTGTCTCTTCTCCTCTTAGGTCATTATCGGACATGCTTAGGGGAAAACAGGGAAGATTTAGGCAAAATCTTCTTGGGAAAAGAGTAGATTACTCAGGAAGATCGGTCATTGTTGTAGGTCCTCAGCTTAATCTTTCCCAGTGCGGTCTTCCAAAGGAAATGGCGCTTGAAATGTTTAAGCCGTTTGTTCTGCGAGAAGTAATAATAAGAGGTTATGCTCCAAACATTAAATCCGCGAAAAGATTTATAGAAAAAAGACCACCGGAGGTTTTTGATATTCTAGAAGAGATTACAAAAAATCATCCGGTTTTATTAAACCGTGCCCCAACACTCCATAAGCTTGGAATTCAGTCTTTTTACCCTGTTTTAATCGAGGGCTCTGCTATAAGCCTTCATCCGTGCGTATGCGCCGGATACAATGCAGATTTTGACGGGGATCAAATGGCAGTTCATATCCCATTGTCTAATATGGCAAAGGAGGAGGCTATAAATCTTATGATGCCGCGTCACAATTTACTCAAGCCGGCAGATGGAAGTCCTATTACGCTTCCCAATAAAGAAATGGCAGTCGGAGTCTTCTACTTAACAAGCTTAGATGGAACTTTAAGAAAGGAAGATGAGTCGGTTTTTGAGGGCAGGGAAGAAGCAATTCTTGCCCATGCTCTTTCTAAAATAAAACTCAGAGGGCCGATTAAAGTAAGAATCGATAATAAAATAATAGAAACTACAATTGGAAGAATACTATTTAATGAACAAATTCCGCAATCTTTAAGATTCATCAATGAGCCGGTTAAGGCATCGGGAATTAAAAAAATAATTACTCATGCAATCTCAAACTCAACAGCCGAAGAGGTCGAGAAGATTATCGATAACATTAAAACTTTAGGATTTTACGGAGCAACAATTTCGGGAATTTCAGTTTCTGTTTTTGATAATGAAATGGTTGAGGGTAAGGAAGATCTTATTGAGGCGGCTGAGAAAAAAATAACAGAAACTGAGGAGGAATATCAGCAGGGTCTTATAACAAATGAAGAAAGAAAAAGACTTGAGAATGAAATTTGGCTTAAAGTAACAGATGATCTGGCGGATAAGACCTGGGCAATTTTAAAGCCTGATAATCCAATAAAAGTTATTATAGACTCGGAGGGAGCCCGGGCAGGGAAAGAACAGGTAAAACAACTTTCGGCAATGAGAGGACTAATCCTTGATCCTCTTGGAAAAATCGTAGAACTTCCAATTAAATCAAACTTTAGAGAAGGGCTTTCTATCTTTGAATACGTTGCATCGGCTCGTGGTTCACGAAAGGGATTAACCGACTCGGCTTTAAAAACTGCAAACGCAGGTTATCTTACAAGAAGACTTGTTGATGTATCTCATGATGTAATCATAAAAGAGCAAGATTGCGAAACAAAAGAAGGAATTCTAATTGTAAAAGACGATCAGGACAGGATGACAACATTCTTTGACAGAATTCTGGGACGAACTGCCGCATCAAATATAGTATCTAAAAAGAGCAAAAAACCGATAATAAAAGGGGGACAGGAAATAGACGGAGAAAAGCTTAAACTTCTTATAGAAAATGAAGTTGAAGAAGCAAATGTCAGATCTGCCTTAACCTGCAGGATGGAACACGGAATTTGTGCAGCTTGTTATGGCTGGGACTTCTCGACAAAAAGAAAAGTAAACGTTGGAGTTCCGGTTGGTGTAGTTGCGGCGCAATCAATCGGAGAGCCAGGAACCCAGTTAACAATGAGAGTGAGACACTTTGGAGGAGTTGTTATGGCTGATGTTACCCAAGGTTTGCCAAGAGTAGAAGAATTATTTGAAATGAGAACTCCCAGAAACCTGGCTCCGATGTCTGATATCTGGGGAAAAGTAAATATAGAAAAAACGGAAGACGGTTATGTTGTAAAAGTAAGAAATGCAAGGGTAAAACCGCCGGAAGAGAGAGAATATTTTGTTCCGTTGGCTTCCGAAATTGCTGTAAAAGACGGCGATACGATTTCGGCAGGAACACAACTTGCCCAAGGATACCTTGATCCAAAAGATATTCTTAAGGCAAAAGGAAATGTTGAAGCACAGCGTTATATTATTACAGAGGCTCAGCGGGTTTATGAATCACAAGGAATTGCAATAAACGATAAACATTTCGAAGTAATTTTGCGAAAAATGTCGGATAAGGTTGTTATAGAAACAGTCGGAGATACTGTTCTTATCCCGGGAGACTTTATTACAAAAGTTAAATTTGAAGAAATTAACGCAGAAATATTATCACAGGGAGGAGAGCCGGCAACAGCCAGGCAGATTCTTTTGGGAATTACGAAGTCCTCTTTATTCTCAGATTCATGGCTTTCTGCCGCATCCTTTCAGGAGACTACGAAGGTTTTAACAGAGGCAGTTCTTCAGGGACAGGAAGATAAGCTCATAGGGCTTAAGGAAAATGTTATTATCGGAAGACTTATTCCTGTTGCATCCGATCAGATTAAAGAAACTCCGGAACAAATAATGGCAGAGCCTGTCGCAATTGTCATTGAACCTGAAAAAACCGCAGTTGATCCCGATCGAATCGGGGTTGAAGAACCTGCCTCAAATAAGATATAATACCAAAACTTATGCCAACTTTATCACAACTTGCAAGACACGGGCGAGTGAAAAAAGTAAAGAAAAAAAGATCGACTGCTTTAAGACGGCTTTTTAATGCAAAAGATCAGGTTTATAAATCTATTGTTGCTCCTCAAAAAAGAGGAGTTGTGACTTTGGTTAAAACAATGACTCCAAAAAAACCGAACTCTGCTCTTAGAAAAGTTGCAAGAGTAAAATTATCTAACAAAATGGAAGTAACAGCTTATATTCAGGGAGTCGGACATTCACTTTCCGAACACGGAATCGTGTTAGTTCGTGGCGGAAGAGTAAAAGATTTACCGGGAGTCAAGTACCATATAGTAAGAGGCAAGTTTGATCTAATGGGAGTAGACGGACGAAAATCTTCCCGAAGCAAGTATGGAACAAAAAGAGGAGGCGCAGGCGTGGAAGCACCGCGCGTAGTTACGGGAACCGTGTCAAGCGAGGCACCGGCATCGGAAGCAGTACCAGCGCCAACAGAATAGTTATTAGTTTTTAGTTCTAAGTTCTAAGTTATTAGTTAATAGTATGAGACACAAAAAAGCAGAAAGAAGACAGACCGAACCGGATAAAATTTATAAAAGCCGTCTTGTTACTAAATTTATAAATAATTTAATGAAGGATGGTAAAAAAACTGTTGCTCAGCGTATTTTTTATGATTCATTTGAGCTAATGAAGAAGCAGGGGAAAGATCCGATAGAAGTTTTTGAGAAAGCAATTTCCAATGTTGAACCCAGACAGGAAGTAAAGGCAAGAAGAGTAGGAGGAGCATCTTATCAAATCCCAATCGAAGTGCGGGGAGATAGAAGAACATCTTTGGCAACTCGATGGATTATCCAAGCTGCAAAATCACGGTCGAATAAAGAATTTCATACTTTTTCGCAGAAATTAGCTGCAGAATTTTTGGATGCGTTGGAAAATAAGGGAGAGGCGATTAAAAAGAAAGATGGAATGCAAAGAATGGCAGACGCAAACAGAGCTTTTGCTCATTTCAGATGGTAAATTAAGCTTCAAAATAATCGTAAATAGTTCACAAAGATTTTTTCTCCATTGACAAATAATTCAAATAGGCCTAAAATAGAGCTAAATCTAAAAAGAGTATTAAAGAATGAACATTTTTGATTACTGGACTATCAACAAAAACAATACATATATTACATTTTCCCTCTTGACAGGAAGTCTTACATTAGTGTATAGTGTTCATTATTATGGATTCGTCATTAGACAAACAGGTTTTTAAACCTCCTTATATAAGTGTAAGCAAGATGGAAGAACTTTTTTCTTTGTTGGGGAATCGTAGTTTTTCCGAGATAAACGTTCAAGATTTGGTGGATCGTGGCTTCTCTACATCAGACGCTACCCAAGGAATACAAGGCTTAAAATTTCTTGGTATTTTAGACTCTAAAGGGAAAACTACAGAAAGTATGATAACGCTCTCTATAAGAGGAGACGCAAGAAAAGAAGGCTTAAAAAATATAGTAAACGAAGCATACAAAAATATTTTTAATACCATTCCCAATATAGAATCTCTTACAAGAGACGAGTTATACAATGAGTTTGTCGCTCAATATAAACTTAGTAGTAGATTAGCTAGTACCGCAGTTCCGGTGTTTATATGGTTATGTAAGGGAGCTGGGATAGGGGTATCAGATAAAATTTCTTTAAAAAGCACAACAAAAATAATCTCTGGCAAAAAAACAAAAACAATTCAAAAAAAACTGGAAAAACGACCCTCAGCTTCTACGATTACAGAATTAAGAAATTCTTCATCTTCTGATTATCATAGCTATGATTTATCAGGGATTATATTGAACGTACCTAAAAGTCCTATAGTAGATGATGAAATAGCAGCTGGAGGATTAGCAACAATCAGGTCAGAGATTATTAATTTTGCTAAAAAAGTTGGATTAAATCAAAATGCTCAAGACAGGACAGAAGATAAACCAGAAGAAAAAATAACTGAAGAGAGTAAAAATGAAGCAGGGTGAGTATAGCGGCGAATACGCCGGTCTCATAAGCCGGTTGAGTTCTATCTCAAGCAGATTTAACTCTCATCGCAGGTTCGAGTCCTGCCCCTGCCACAAAAAAAGGCCATTTCTGGCCTTTTAGGTTGAGTTCTATCTCAAGCACTAAAGATTGTAGCATACTTGTCGGCACTTGTCAATCCTATAGTTTATAGTAATTAACTAAAGGATATAATCTCAATCTATAGAATCTTAGTAAAAAATATGGTATACTTATTTAGCTTCCGATTGCGGGAGTTTTTTTAAGCAAAAATTATGGCGGATGCAAAATCAAGAGACGTACCATTGGACAAGATAAGAAATATTGGAATTATTGCTCATATCGACGCGGGTAAAACCACAACAACAGAGCGTATTCTTTTTTATACCGGTAAAACCTACAAAATCGGAGACATTGACGAAGGAACTACTCAAATGGACTGGATGGCGCAGGAAAAAGAGCGGGGAATTACTATTGTTTCGGCTGCGACAACGGCCTATTGGACCCATACTTCGCAAAGCTCCGCGGGGCAAGAAGATCTTTATAGAATAAATATCATCGATACCCCCGGACATGTTGATTTTACAGCAGAAGTAGAAAGATCATTGCGTGTCTTAGACGGAGGAATTACAGTTTTGGATGCGGAGGAGGGAGTCCAGTCTCAATCAGAAACTGTCTGGAGACAGGCAGACAAGTACAAGGTTCCCCGAATTTGTTTTATAAACAAAATGGATAAATTAGGAGCAGATTTTTTGGCAACAGTAAGAAGTATAGAAGACAGGCTCGGCGCAAATCCTGCGATTATGGTTTTACCTATAGGTGTTGAGCACACATTTAAAGGAATTGTTGATCTTATCTTAAGAAAATCCTATGTTTGGGGATCGGATGACCTCGGCGCAGAATTCGATGTATCAGATGAAATTCCGGAAGACCTAAAGAATCAAGTCGAGAAATACCGACATAAACTTGTCGAAAAAATTGCCGAAACAGACGATAAGCTTTTGGAAAAATATTTAAGCGGAGAAGAACCAACAGTAGAAGAGCTCAAAACTGCTCTAAGAAAAGCGGTTATTGCCTATAAGCTTGTTCCAATCTATGCAGGCTCAAGCCTTCGCAATAAAGGGGTCCAGCCGCTTCTGGATGCTGTTGTAGATTATCTTCCCTCACCTTTGGATCTGAGAGAAGTAAAGGGAATAAATCCAAAAACAGGAGAGGAAGAAGTCAGAAAACTAACTCCCGATGATCCCCTTGCGGGTCTTGCATTTAAAATTCAGATTGATCCCCATGTTGGAAAGCTTACCTACTTTAGAGTTTACTCTGGAAAGATAGCCTCGGGCTCTTATATATATAATAGTACAAAAAATAAGACCGAGAGAGTCGGCCGGATTCTTTTAATGCACGCAAACACCCGTGAAGAGATTGAAGAGGGACTGTCGGGTGAAATTGTTGCGCTCGTCGGTTTAAAAGAAACGGTAACAGGAGATACGCTTTGCGATGAGAAAAAACCGATTATTCTTGAAAAGATTTCTTTTCCCGAACCTGTTATCTCCTTGGCAATTGAGCCAAAGACAAAGATTGATCAGGAAAAATTAGGTTTTGCATTAAAAAGATTATCCGAGGAGGATCCTACATTTGTAATTAAATCAAACCACGAAACAGGGCAGACAATTATTTCGGGAATCGGAGAATTACAGCTTGAAGTTATGGTCGATCGAATGAAAAGAGAGTTCGGTGTTTTGGCAAATGTAGGCGCGCCGCAAGTCGCATATAAAGAGACAATAGCAAAAATGGCGCAGGCCGAGGGAAAATACATAAAACAGTCCGGAGGACGTGGACAATACGGTCATTGTTTCCTGCGTGTTGAACCAAAACCAAGAGGAGAAGGATACGAATTTGTAAATGCAATAAAAGGCGGAGCAATTCCTGCAGAATTTATTACGTCTATCCAAAAAGGTGTAAAGGAGTCGATGGAAAATGGAGTTTTACTGGGTTATCCTATGGTTGATATGTCGGTTACGGTTTACGATGGGAGTTATCACGATGTCGATTCCTCAGACATCGCTTTTAAAATTGCGGCCTCGCAAGCATTGCAGGCGGCAACAAGAAAAGCAGGTATCACACTTTTGGAACCTATTATGAAAGTTGAAGTAACAACTCCCTCTGAGTTTATGGGAGATGTTATAGGAGATCTTTCTGCAAAAAGAGGACAGATTCTAGGAACAGAAGAAAGAGCGCGCGCTACAATTATTTTGGCAATGGTTCCGTTGGAAGAACTTTCGGGCTATGCAACAACCTTGCGTTCTATGTCTCAGGGCCGCGCATCTTATTATATGGAGCCATCGCATTACGAAGAAGTCCCAAAAAATATTGTAGAACAAATGCTTTCCAAGTCTACATTTACCGGACGAGTTGCAGCACAACAGTAGAATTTATTATAATATCCTTTTGTAACTATGGTATTTCCGGCAGAAGCGGCGCGCGGGTTTACCCCTGATGGTGTCGATTCAAAAAAACCAATTCCCCAGGGCCTTGCTCACGAAGATTTAGTAAATCTGGTGGGACCAGATTATCAACAGCTTATTTTTAAACCGCTGAAGTATCTTAACATTGTTCAGGATATAAGTGAATTAGATTTTAAATCTCCTACCGGAAGACACGAGAGACCCAATGGTCAGAAATCTCACGGCCACTATATTGTTGAGCAAAAAATTGGCAATCATCGAGTTTATGTATATCTTCTAAAACCAGAACCCAATGAAAACGGAGAACCAATAGGTAAAACTACGGAGCATAAGCATGAAGATTATGAAATAGAAGTCTTAGAGCATTACCTCTTGCTTAAAGGGGCAATGAAGCTTATTCTAGACGAAGAAGACACTGGAAAAAATCATATTATAGAACTTGATAGCGAAAGAAACCCGTATTTTCTCGTTAAACCCCGTACTTATCATCATGCAGAAATTACAGATAATGTCGCACTCGTTTTAGTAATCATGCCAGATGCTGCACAAATCCCAGACGATAGGCTTCATATTCCCCGCGCTGCTTAAGATTTTGACTCTTGACCTTCTGGGGAAAATGCTGTATATTGCTTTTAGCCTTAAATCTTTTAAGGTGTATTTTTTTCTTGTAAAAAATTATGGCAGAGGCAAAAAAATTCGAAAGAACAAAGCCACACGTAAATGTCGGAACCATTGGTCACGTAGACCATGGTAAAACTACGCTTACAGCAGCTATATCTACGGTATTGGCAAAAAAGGGTCAAGCAAAAGCAATGAAGTATGAAGATATCGATAATGCTCCCGAAGAAAAAGCAAGAGGGGTCACGATCAATATCACCCACATCGAGTACGAAACAGAAAAAAGACATTATGCCCACATCGATGCTCCGGGACACGCAGATTACATTAAAAACATGATTACGGGCGCTGCTCAAATGGACGGTGCTATTTTGGTAGTTTCCGCGCCTGATGGGCCTATGCCTCAGACCAGAGAACATATTCTTCTTGCACGACAAGTTGGTGTTCCGGCTATTGTGGTTTTCTTAAACAAGACCGACATGGTTCAAGACGCAGAACTTTTGGATTTGGTTGAAATGGAAGTTAGAGAACTTCTTACAAAATATCAATACCCGGGAAATGATGTTCCTATCATTCGCGGTTCAGCACTTAAGGCATTAGAAGGAGACGCAGAAGCAGAAAAACAAATTTTAGCTCTTATGGATGGTGTAGATAATAACATTCCTACTCCAAAAAGAGATATAGAAAAACCATTTTTAATGCCCGTTGAAGATGTTTTCTCAATCAAAGGTCGAGGAACGGTTGTAACAGGAAGAATAGAAAGAGGCCGGGTTAAAATAAATGAAACGGTTGAGATAGTCGGAATAAAAGCAACAAAATCAACTGTTGTAACAGGAGTTGAGATGTTTAGAAAACAGCTTGATGATGGCCAGGCAGGAGACAATGTTGGACTTCTTCTTCGAGGTGTTGAAAAAGACGATGTAGAAAGAGGACAGGTTATTGCAAAACCTGGTTCGATTACTCCTCACAAAGAATTTGAAGCGGAAGTTTATATTCTCACAAAAGAAGAAGGCGGACGCCACACGCCATTCTTTACAGGTTACAGACCGCAGTTTTATATTCGAACGACCGACGTAACTGCAGAAGTTACCCTTCCTAAGGGCGTTGAAATGGTTATGCCGGGAGACAGCACCAAAATGACAGTAAAGCTTATTGTACCGGTTGCTTTGGAAGACGGACTCAGATTTGCAGTCAGAGAAGGCGGAAAGACAGTAGGAGCCGGAGTCATCAGCAAAATAATTGCGTAATTCAGTCACTAGCCACTAGCCACTAGTTTTGTCTTTCATCATTAGTCCTTTATCATTAATTTTCCCCGTCTTGATACAAATTCTCGAAAGTGTTACAATTCATAAATAAATCTTAAGTTTTGCCCGCTTCGTCGCGAAGCGAGCACTTTAATTTTTGATTTAATATTATGCCGAAGGGGAGAATTAGAGTACGTTTAAAAAGTTA
>JBBTYY010000058.1:0-30644 GCA_038061615.1 Patescibacteria group bacterium
GGAAAAAAATGGGTAAACCGGATTTCCTGTATGAATAAAAGAGAAAATAAACCAAGGAAAAGGAATTAATAACTCTATACTCCAATATGCCAGGACATTGATAATTATGTTCGTGGCTTTTCTCTTAAATTTGATTAAGAAATAACAAATAAATATAGTGAAGATAAATAACGACCCGATTGCCAGAAGTTTTGTACTAATTGCGAGGCCTATCATAAGAGCCGATTTGATAAACCACTTCCTATCTTTAGTTTCGATAAAATTTAAAAATCCCCACAGAGCCATAATCTCAAAAAAAGTCCTGGAAAGATCAACATATGCGGATGTCGATTGCCATCCCACTACAAGACTGGAATAAAAAACTACAACACTTAGAACTGACAAGAAATTATTCATGAATTTTCCTGAAATTCTATATATTGCAATACAAGTTAAGATTCCAAAACCAAAGTGAATAAGCTTAGGAATTCTTTCATCTCCAAAAAAAAGTCCAGCCGTATAAAACATTTCTGTTAATTTGGGCATATCCGAGTAATACATGAGTCCCCCGGGAATGTGAAAGATTGAATGATTTAATACGTAAAGCTTAGGTAATGTAAGATGATACCAAAGCGCATCAAATCCAAGCTCCGGTCCCAAAACACCTACCAAATTAACAATCACCTGGGATATAATTATAAAAATCAATAAAGATAGAACTTTATTTTTTATTAAAATTTTAAGATTCGGAGTCCTAATATGTCTTTTTCTAAAATAATAGAAATATGATATTAATATAAATAATAAGCTTACCACCGACACAGAAATTATATTTAAGATGCTTAGAAGACCTAATGAAAAAATAGCATATGAATAAATACCAATTAATATTGCAAGCGTAAACATATATCTATTCTATATTACTTATATGCGATATTTATTTTGAATTAACAATTTCAAATATTTTAAAATATGAGTTTTTAAAAATTTCTTTTTGTTTTGCTATAAAACGAGAGATATCTGAATCAAAAACATACCCGAAAGATGTGACTATATATCTTACTTTTTTCTTTTTCACTTCGTTTAGAATTATTTTATCATCATATTGATGCCATAATCTTGGAGCATAAATTAAATCTTTAGATGGATTAGGTCTTTCAAGGATAAAATATATCATGGGATAATATGGATATGAAAATATATAGTCATTTTTAGATGTCCGTTCGTTAATAAATTTTGATAGCGAGATAAGATTTTCAGCTGTTACTTTTTCAACTAAAATTCCCCGAGTTCTTGGAAGGCTTAAGAAAGTATTTTGGAATTTATAAGGTGGATGATAACGATAATATTCTCTAAATAATGTAAGATAAAATCCGATAAGAATCATTATGCAAATAATAACTGCAGGAATCATTTTTGCTTTCTCTTTAAGAAAAAAAATAACCATAGAAACCAACACTACTCCAAAAAATGGGTATACATGCAGTAACTCGCTATTGGGATATATATAAGTAAAAAATCCAGTTAGTGCTACAAGACAAAAGGAAATAATTTTCCAATCTTTGATATCGACGGCTATGTACTTGATAATAAATATTAGAAAAATTATCGGTAGATAATATGGCAAAAGTTTAAATATACCAAAAGGTTCAAAAATAAACGAAAACGGAGGATAGGAAAAACCAAATTGAGTTGAAAATTTTTTACTAAAATTAATAAATTCAATTAGGCCAGCCATATTATCTTTGAGAAAAAGATAATATATCCAAGAAAATGTAAATACAAACCAAGTGATATTTATTACGAGTAGATTTCTTATCCTCTGTGGCAACGGCTTATTTTTCTCAAAAAATATTAAAAAATTCCAAATTAAAATAAAAGTAAACCCTAGATTTTGCCTTAACGATAACGAAAGCGCCAGTAAAAATCCAATCATAAAAAGATAAACGTAATGTTTCCAGTTGTCTAATTCAAGCCAGAAAATATTTACTAAAACTAATATAAGAGCTACCAAAACAACCGGCCAGACAGGTGAAGGAATATTAATAAGAGGGTATCCAAACGATATAATTCCTAAAAATGAAAGAAAAATAATCTTATATGAAGTTAATTTGAGTTTATTTAAGATAAGAAAAGAAAAACAAATAATAAGCATACAGATCGATAGGCTCAAAAATCTACCTACTAAAATCGATACTCCAAACAACTTGTATAAAAACGCCAAAATGTAAAAATATGCAGGTGGATATTGAAGTGCAAAATCTTCATAAGGCTGTTCTCCTTGGAATATTCTTTCTGCTGTATGAACAAAGTATCCTTCATCAAAAAATACAATACCTTTATTCACAAAAAATAAATAATACAAAAATGCTCCTAGCAGTAAAATTAATTCAAATAACATGTGATGTGAGATAACGTTTATGTAATTAGTGAGGAATTTTTTCCGTTTGATCTTTTTAATCACACTGTAAAAAACGGCAAGTGAAAACATAATTTTTTCAGTTAATACTAAAAACGTAATCATTTCCAAACTTTTTAAGCAATTTTATAGACTTATTTTTATACAATACATTTACAAGATCTATACCATTTTTATCTTTAACCCAATTGTCAATGCTTAAGATATCATATTCTTTTTTATGCATAACAATGTAATCGATATTTAACTGCTTAAGTAATTTTGTTATATTATCAGATGGAAAGTCTTTTGATATATTTACAACCAGATTCTGCCACGGAGGCGGAGAAAAACCAGTATAGCCATTTACCATTTTTCTAAAATGTGATGTGCTGTAATACTGTCTCAGAAGCTCATTTTGAGTACCTGGCCACATATTCCAGTTGTAAATAGGTAATTCAATTATCTTTGTATCTCTTGGTGTTATTGCCAACCAGGAATAAACCAAGGGAAAATCCTTCCTTTGGATGATTTTCTCAAAATGCATAGGAAAACTAAATTCCGCAATAATTCCTACAAAAAGCAACAAATAAATAATGACTTTTCTTTTAGAAGAATAGCGTTTAAATAAGTTATGAAGAATTAAAGTGATCACAACAACAATGCCAAATATAAATAACATTTCCCATCTTGAAGAATTACGAAAGCCCTGAAATCCTGGTAAAATATAGTAAAAAAGCGTATAGGGAAGAACTATCGGAAATGGTTCGTGAATCGTTTGCCTACCTAAATGTAAAACCGGGCCGAGGCTTAAAATAAAACCTAATAAGGAAATAGTAATAAAAGACCTGACATAAAATCCGTTCTTCTTAAAATTTCTTATGAAATAATATAAAGCAAAAATACAAAGCAGACTTAACACAAGACCTAAATATCCCGGTTTAAATTCTCCATTTTGTGAAAATTGATTAAATGGAAGAAAATACAGATAATCTTTCAATCGAGTACTTGATCCAGGGTATAGAAGATCTTCAGGTTGAATAGCGAAATGAATAGCATCCCTAATGTCTCTTGTATAGGCAAACTCATTAGATACGGAATAATACGGAATGACTATTGGGATTATTAAAGTAATAGATAAAGCGATAAATAAAATATTATTTTTTGTAATAAGCTTTTTTGTTTTTTTCTTATCATAAAACCAGCTATAAAGAGAGATAATAAATAAAGAAAATGCAATAAAATATCCAGGCAAAAAACTATTATAAGTTTGTAAAAGAAAGGATATTAAGCTGAATATTAAATAACGAGTTTTTTGAGTACGAATAAAAATAATAAAAAAAAGTATAGATAATGGCACCCACTGAATTGATAATATTTGTAAATGAACAACTTTATCAAGAACAGCAGGGGAAAAAATAATAAGCATACCTCCTAATACTGATATGCAAAAATCTTTAGTTAAATAATAAATTAATAAATATGTAAAAAATCCTAACATCGCTAAAGAAGAGATTAACGTAAAATTAACTGTTGCAATCGGTTCGCCGATTATCTTAAGCGGTATCAAAGACAAAATACTAGATGTTAAAAATAGATCAGAAAAAGCGAGACTATTATGAAATGGGTAATAAATATTTGCTTCAAAAAGAGAGAATGGATTTGTGGTAAGACTATGTATAACCCAATTTTGGATCCATGCTATAACCAGTTCATCTCCCAATCCCGTCGCAAGACTCCCTAAATGAAAAACAAGAGGAAAAGTAATATATAAAGAAGCAGTCAAGAAGATTAAAAATGACGAAATACCATATACAAGTTGCCTTTTTTTGATCATATAAAGTTTATGAATAAAACTTTTTTACCAAAGGGTTACCCAGAATTCTTGCATGACAAGGATCTGCATAGCTTGTAGAAAAAGGATGAAGATAAAATAATATTTTGGGATATAAAGTGACTTTGTCATGTAACCAGCTACTATCACTACCAGAAATGGCACAAAGGGTATCCATATTCTTGCGGTTTCTGCTCGAATGAAACCTGAGAAATTTAGTAAAAATAACATAAATGTAAACGCTAAGAATAAATTGTCTATCTTTCTCCATCTTTTATTTATTACGTTAATTAAGACGTTTTTAGTTATAATCAAAAAAATAATCAATACCGGTATACCCGAAAAAATAAAAAAATCATATAAATTATAAAATATCCATGTACTGTATGCTCTGGATGAAGCTTGCCCACTTATAATCGTTATCCCTACTTCAATAAAATTGAACTTGAAAAAGACAAAAAGCAAAAGAGGCAAAGCTAAAAAACCAACTAGAAATTTTACACCCAGTGATATAAATATAAAATTAAACAAACTCTTTTTTTGATAAAAAAATAATATAAATAGAATGAAAAACATAAATATTAGTGGAAGTAGCGATAAGCTAAAGAATATACCAAAAGAAAGTATTAATCCTCCAAGGAAAATCAAAATTCCATTATTTTCATTTATCCCCTTTAAAAAAAGAACTAAAGATATTGTTGAAAAAAGAGGAAGAAATACATCGTTTATTGGAATAAAAAGCAAAATACTTGGTATAAATGAATATAAAAATATACTATTTATACCTGCTTCTTTTCCATAGATATACTTAGTGACATAATAAAGAGGGATAAGAGTAATACTAGATAGAAAAGGAATAAAAAAACCTGCAATAATAGCGCCTAATTTTTGATAAGGTAGGAGCATATTCCACAAACTGCGGACATCCGGATGATGTGGAGGAAAAATTTTAAAAATAAAATCGGCACTTGGAAAGAAATAAGCAATTTTATTGATGAACCAAAAAAATAAAATTGCTCCCGGAGGATGACCCTGTGCATGCATTGATAAGCTTAATACGTTTTTATTGAAATTTTGCAAAAAGCCAGAAAGACTATCAATAGAAAGTGCTGCGGTAAAATACCCATTCAAATCAGGATTAATAATTCTATGAAACAAAACAAGCATCCCAGACCTACTATAATAGAGCAATGCTATCTGTAGTAAAAAATTAAGTAGTATTAAAATATAAATCAATGTGTTTTCATTATTATTTTTATTAAAATTTGTGATCTTTGTAAATAAAAAAAATATTGATCCCATTACAAGTAATGGAAACCAAATTCTTGACAGTGTATTCACGAAATAATATTCCCATCGCCAATCAGGGGGATACGGCGCAGGGCCACGAATATATGGAATAATATCTGTCCCTATTGCCAAAAAATACAAAAAACTTATAATTGATATTACAAGAAAAAGCCTTGTATTTTTATACCGTTGGAATAATTTTATTTTCTTTGCCAAAGATTCCATAATTTTCCACGGGCTAAAAATGAATGAAAGCTCATAAGAAGCGCAAGAACTAAACCGGGAATTCCATCAAGAAATCCCAACTTAATAAAATAATTAATGATGAATTTACCTTTTGTATAAATAACTATTGATAAAAAATTTGATTTTATTCCGCTATCGTAAAGTTCTTTTGAACGTAAGTCGCTATAATAATTTATCTCTCTTAAAAACTCTGAAATTGTCTGATGAGGATAATGAAGTAAAGGATTTTTTAATTCTCCAGTCTCACCTTTTACGTTCCACACTTCATGAACTTTTCCCCGCCATTCTCCGATATTCTTCCTAGCAAGTCTCAAGAGCTTGATATTTGCCGTTTCCCCATATCTTAATTCCCTACCCCATATAAAATCTCTCCTTTTGATATAGAAACCGTCATATTGGTTAATTGGATTATTGGATAATTGGATAATTTCTTCGCGAAGCGAAGGTGATACTCTTTCGTCTGAATCAACAAAAAATATCCATTCTCCTTTTGCTATTGATAAACCGTAATTTCTTTGTGCAGCATAATCTCCAATTAAATGTCTTTCAAGAATTTTTACTTTTGAATTTAATTTTTGACTTTTGATTTTTAAATTTTTAATTTCTTCAACAGTTTTATCTTCTGAAAAATCATCAATCACAACAATCTCATCACACCATTTAAGACTTTCCAAACAATCCCCAATATTTTTCTCTTCATTTCTGGTAAGAACAACTGCACTAATCATTTTTTCTTATCAATATATTTCCATCTTTTTCTTCAAGATAAATTTTAAGATTCGCTGGTTTTTCTGAAGGAACACTATCGTAAAAGTACCATAATAGATATTTGTAATTCATTGTAAAACTCTCAAATTGACTACCTGTTCCGCGTCCTATTAGATTATATTCTTTTCCCCTAGATTTTTCCGCTATATACCTTACCGCGTTTAGTCTTTTTGTAAAGCTATCATTATCTTTTACGTAAATTTTATATCCCATATAGAAACAATTAAAAAGTATAATTAAAAAAAATAACGGAATTATGATATCTCTGATTTTTTTGCTTTCAAAGCCCCAATTAAAAAATAGTGCAATTACCAAAATCAAACCGGGAAATAACATGGGAAGATATGCATCGGAAGGAGTCTTTGCGATAAAAACGCCACCTATCAGGAGGAGATTAAGTATTACGAGCACTATAACATTTCTTTCCATTTTTCTCAATTTTATCAGCAGGTAGGTATTACTTGTAGCAAATATTAACAAAGCTAGTGAGGCATTAAATGGATAAATAAGCTGAGTATAATTTCTCTCAAAAAATGAAAACATAACACCTATTGATACTGGCGCGATTGGATTTATCGGGGGATAACCGAGTAAAACCAGAAGTTTATACCCTATCCACGCCAAAAATCCTAATGTCTGTGGGAAACCATGGAATAAATCATAGATAAGCATAGGAAGAATTGATCCCATAAATGCTAAAAACGATAAAAAAAGAATTTTCCTGTTGAAAATGCACAGCGCCCATTTTTGTCTTCTAAATAAACCGTATGAGAGTAATGTCATAACTACAATTCCAAAAGAAGCTGTGGCAAGTTCAAGATTGTACAGAACCCCGAGCATTAGAACAAGTAAAGGAAAAAAATATTTATTACCAGCTATCCATTTGTATAAAAAATAAATTGAAAGAATTGTAAATAATGGAATTGGACTTGTATGGTATGGCATACGCGCATTTTGAATAATAAGGGGTGACGTAGCGTAAAGCGCTGCGGCAATTACTCCTAATCTTTTTGAATTCAACACCGAACCAAGATTGTAAATGGCCAAAATTGCCAAGAGATCAATGGAAATACTAACGTAAGCTCCTGCAAGCGGATTAAATTTAGATAACCATAAACCCACAGACAACGCATATGTCCAAAATGCTCCTTGATGCAACCATGGATGACTAGATGCAATACCCACCAATGGAATTTGACCGGTTAGCAACATGTCTCTTGCAGATAAATAAAACCAACCTTGGTCACCAATAAAACTCATCGTTTCATTTAATCTAAATGTACGTAAAAATAGAGCAAGAATAAGAATAGAAAATAATGTTATTTCATATTTTCCAATAGAAGTAACTAAATTAATAATAATCGCCCATGACAATCCATACCATTTTTTAAAATAGTAGAATTGACTATTTTTATAAATTTTATTTATATCTATTCTTTGTCTTGTGCTTACTCCTCCTAAATGCACTACTCTTGCGTCTGGAACAATATAATTATCTAGATTTAATTTTTTAATTTTTTTTGCTAAATCAGCCTCTTCAAAAAATAAAAAATATTTTTCATCAAATCCACCAATTTTTTCAAAAATTTCTTTATTTATCAAGAAAGCAGTCCCCGGAACTACATCTGCTTTGAACGAATCTTTTCTGTTCCAATCTTTAAGAAAAAATTTTCTTGAAATAATATTACTCGGAAGTATTTTATTTATTATCGATAAGCCAACAATTGCTCTTAAAGGAGTGACGAATTGAGATCCCTGAACATAACTGGGCTTATTATTTCCATCAAGAAGGAGAGGAGATACAGCACCAACATTTTTTTTATTTTTTATAAATCTAGATAAATTATCCAGTGTTTCAGGAAGAAGTTTGGTATCGGGGTTAAGAAAAAAAAGATATTCACCGCGTGCCTCTCTTGCACCCAAATTATTTCCTGCCCCAAATCCCACGTTTTTCTCAGATTTAATATACACTACCTCTTTAAACTTATTTCTTAATACATTCTCTATTGTTTTATCTTCATCATTATCAACAACTAAAACTTCAAAATTAATCCTTGGTCTTGATTTGTAAATTGATTCTATGCATTTGAATAATTCATCTTTTACTCTGTAATTAACAATTATAATTGAGATAATAATATTTTTCATAAAATTCTTTTTGAAAGATTAAGAAAATTATTTACACTAATCTCCCATGTAAAATTATCCAGAACCCTGTCTCTCCCTGCTTTCCCTAACTTATTTCTTAAATTACTGTCATTCAAAAGTAAATCAATTTTATCTTTTAGCTCTTTAGGATTTGCATTAATCAGAAAGCCTGTCATCCCATCAATAACAGACTCACTTAAGCCGCCTTCATTTAATGCAATCACTGGAATTTCGCATGACATTGCCTCAATTGGAATTAATCCAAATGGTTCATTTCTGCTTAAAGACAGTACGATTCTGGATTTGTTTATTTTTCTTATCAAGTCGTCTTCGTTAATTCCTGACCCATTTTTATTTCTAGAAACAAATCCTACAATAGGAGGTTTTTTATATAACCCGAGCGTGTCTTTTAAAAGATCATATCCTTCGATATCTGCTTTTTCCCCAATAAAAAGCAGGTCGTAGTCTTTTTTTATATTGAGAGGACGAAATTTCTCTGTATCAACTCCCAGGTAGCACAGACTGACTTCCATATTATAAGCTCGCTCTATATTCTTCTTGGAAAATAACGAATTTGCCAAAACAATACTTGCTTTTTTTATATTTCCTTTATCAATAGCTTTCCTGATTCTTCTATTCAATTTTTCGTATATTTTTTTTATCAAATTTAAATTTTTTGGAATCTCTAGGAAATCGTCATAAACAATTCTAAGAGGTTCTTGGCAAAAGTAAACGGTTTTATCTAAGAATCTCAACAGGAAAGGAGATTGAGTATATTTTGATGGGTTAACAAATATAAAATCGTATTTATCTTTTTTAATAATTGAGGCTATACGTTTATGAAGGAAAAATAATTTAATTAATTCTATTGTATCTTTGTAGATTTTCGCACTCCAGTTATTTCCTTCCCATCTTTTTTCGATAAATTTAAAGAAAAAAACTTTGTTAAATATCTTACTAGCATTGCTATCCTCGTATTCATCCACGTAATATAAATTAATGATATGATCTTTACTTAAAATCTTTCCGTACTCCTCCAGAACCTTCCTTGCTCCGCTAAGAGATCTGAGTTCATGAAACACAGCGATTCTCATATCAAAAAACTAATTTTATTCCTCTCGTTAAATGCCATCTGGCAATATCGATCCAAAGAGGCAGTAATTCTTGAGATTGAGATTGTTTTCTTAATATTTTCTTTGTAATCATAACAATAAATAAATAAGGAATACTCATGACTACTGAAGCAATGCCAATAAACCAGGAGACAATAGCATATGATCTTCCGTAATGCTTTAAAAAAAAATTATACAAACTTTCCATGTATGGAGGTAACGCCTGTGTAATTTTCGTTTTTTTCCATTTAGTTATTCCGTTCTGCACAACTCCTCCAACAGGAAGATATATTACTTTCCATCCACTCTCAATTAGTCTCTTGCATAAATCTACATCCTCAAAATATAAAAAAAACCTTTCATCAAATCCACCTATATCATCCAAAGCTTTTCTTCTGGCAAGCATATACTGTCCGTTTATCCATTTTGTATTTAATGTTTTCTCGTGATCTTTTATCGAGAAATGGTTAGAATTATATTCTTGATTAAAACGGTGAATTAGCTTATACATAGGCATATTATAGTAATGCAGAAGAGTAAATAAATTAGGGTAACTGGAGTTTGCAGATCTCTCTTGTTTTCCGGGATAACAATAAAGCCTTGATCCAACCATACCAATATCCTTATTTTTTTCAATATAACCTATTGTTTTTCTTATTGTTTGCGGAAGTATATACATATCAGGAGTCAAAATTAAAATGTATTCTCCATTTGCTTTACTTAGGCCAAAATTAACTCCTCCGGCAAAACCTGAATTGATTTTATTATGGAAGTATTTTATCTTAGGAAATTTTTCAGTTAGCACTTCATATCTTTTATTATCAGGAGTATTATCTATCAGAATAACCTCCATCCCATCAATTTCATTTTGATAAATCGAATCTAAAGTCTTTTTTGCCAATTCATATTCGTTATATAAAACAATAATGACGGATAATTTAATCATTTAGTTTTCTTGCGAATATTGATTATTTTGTAGTAAATGATGTTCATTTATGTGAAGTGTTCAATGATTAATAAATCTTGAATTCAGGCTCTATAAGTATGAATTTCCCGCCCAAATCTTTATATTTTTTATTCTTTTCAATTATCTCTTTGCTGAAATTCCAAGCAAAAATTATAACATAGTCCGGATTGGTTTTGTATATCATATCCTCAGCATATATAGGAATGTGTGAACCCGGAGCATACATCCCTTGTTTATACGGTGTCGAATCAACGATGTAGTCAATAATTTTTTTGCTTATCCCAAAATAATTAAGCAAAACATTTGCTTTTGCTGCAGCGCCATATCCTACAATACTTTTTTTCTTCTTTTTTAATTTTTCTAACTCAAAAACTGTGTTTTTTCTTAATTCTTCAACTCTTTGTGCAAATTTTTCATAAGTTTTTTTTATATCCAAACCATACTCTTCCTCTTTTTTTAGAATTGTTTTTATTCCTTCTTTATTGACTGCATTTTTTTTGTTATCCTTTAGCTTCCAATACACTTTAATAGAACCTCCATCCAAATCGCTTTTTACTATGTCGAACATTTCAAGTTTTGAATTTTTTGAAAGATACAAAAGTGACTTTACTGAAAAGTACGAAAGATGCTCATGATATATTGTGTCAAACAGATTCTTCTCTATAAGATCTAATAGGTAAGGAAATTGCATGACAAAAACTCCGTCTCTTGCGAGAAGTGTCTCAACTCCCTTTAATACCTCGTGAATGTTGTTCATGTGTGCAATAACATTAGTTGCAGTCATTGCTTTTGCTTTACCATGAATCTTGACTATTTTTTTGGCAAGATTTAAATCAAAATATCCATGTATTGTTTCAATTCCGTTAAGCTGCGCAACAATTACTAGGTTCGCGGCCGGGTCAATTCCGAGCACCTTATTGCCCAAGTTTTTAAAAGCAATCAACAAGCTTCCGTCGTTACTGCCTATGTCTATTACTAATGATCCCTTTTTTAGATTAGCAATAGCACTAATTTCTGAGGCTAAGCTCTCAAAATGTCTTAATCTGGTTTTAGATACAGAAGGAATATACAAATAATTATCAAACATTACCTCAGGGGCAACCAAGTATTTTAACTGCATAAGGGAACAAGTGTTGCAAAAAACTGCTACAAGAGGATATTTTTTTTCTATTCTTTTAAGATCCGCCTCGTTTAGGAATCCATTAGGGATTGGCTGCTTTCCTAAATCTATTACATCGCTTAATTTTTTCGAATCACAGATTCTACATTTATTGATTTTTGTTAAATTTTTGTTACCCATGAAATCATAGAAATTTTAACATAAACAAGCTTTAAATATAAGGTCTTTACATTTTATTATTAAATTAGCTTGTCTTTAAAATATCTTTATACTGAGCCATAACAGTGTCTGTATTATATCTTTGAGCTGGAAATAGCTCAAGACTAACGGAGGTTTATCTATTAATCTTATATAATTCTTCTACGTATCCTTCTCTCATCCAATATAAAAAACGATAGATTTGATCAAATCCACCTTCTTCCAATATTAACTGTGACACAATATGTTGATCTAGATTTTTTATCATCATGGTATTCTGACTTTCTTGATTTATGCTTAAAAAGTAACTTTTTGTATTAGTTTTTATCTGCTTTAAATAAGATTTGACTATTTTTTCATTAATTTCCGGAAAAGAATCTTCATTTAACACAAGATCAAATCTCTTATCACGAACTTTGTTAAAATACCAATCCGGTAGTATGGATATAAAATTATCATTGTTATTGTTACTCTCTCCATAAAGAAGAATGTTTGACCGGGGAAGAGACTTAATTAAATAAAACCCCTGAATAATATTAATATATGGTAAATCAATTATGGTATATTTATTAATTTTTAAAAGATGAGCATAAAATGCTGCTTTACCGATACCTGCTCCTATTTCACATATGCTTGGGTCCTTTACGTTTTCAAGCAGTCTGCTGCATCTCCATGCCGTATATATAGCAAGAATATCCCTGTGGTGAATTCCGCCCTTCCTTGTTGATAACCTAAAAAGTCCGCCCTCAATACCAGGGGGGAGGATGGATATTCTCATGTAGTTCTCAATCTTCTCTATTATTCCATCAATATTTAATAGAATTGAAGAACCGTATTCACCTTGTTCGGGATTTTCCAAAGCTATTACACCAAGAGCTTCCGCCAATCTTATGAGCTTGTCTGTCATAAAAAGCCCCAACCAGTTCCGATACTCAGGATCTGATTTTATTTTTTCGTAATGGGTTTTACCCTGCGTAATTCCATGAGTCATGCCAAACTTTGACATATTACAAAGATAATAAGCGATTTCCCTTATATCCCCCTTTTCTAATAACTCAAAAAAATCGGATTGTGGCCCATTTTCCAAAAAAGTCCAAATATCTTGTCTTTTGGGTTTTATTTTTTCCTCATCCAATTGAGCAACTTTATAGGCTTTTAGTAGTCTTTCTGTCAGAAATAAATCTTCAATCGAGGGAATAATTTCTCCTACGACCTCCAATTCGGACACAGGATATCCTTTTATATTTTTATGAACTAACATATTTCGTAGTCCAATCTGTTCTTCGTTTTTTCCAAATGTAGGAATTATCTTTATAAATTTTTTGAGCATACTCAAGCTAATTATATCCCTTTGGATATAACTACTCAATACAATGTCTTTATTCGTTGACTGGATACTTTAGGCGTGATATGATTCTCCAAATTATGAAAAACTTACCCCTTGTAAGCTTTTGCATTTCAACTTACAAAAGACCGCAATTTTTAAAAACAGCTATCGAAGCTATACTTAAACAAAAATATAATAATTTTGAGATTGTAATTTCAGAAGATGACTCTGAAAAAACTGCTGAAAAAGTTGCTGAATCGTTCAAGTCAAAAAGAATATTTTATTATAAAAATAAAAATCACTTAGGGATGACGAAAAGCTATAACAAGGCCATTTCATTGGCAAAAGGAGAATTCATCACTGTTTTGGCAGACGATGATCCTCCTACACACGACATGCTTGAGGTATTTACTGACGCTTTGAAACAATATCCGCATGCGAAAGCTTTTTTTGGAGGATCATACGTAAATATTACATCGCGAAACATAGAAAAAGTAACAAAATTACCTCAGGGATTTCATTCTTTGATTAATAAAAATCAGAGATATGAAAGCCTACGGTTACTTAAACCAAAAGCATTCTTTAGAAAATTTTTCAAGCAGGAAATATTTCCGCATTATCAATGGACAACAGCCTTAATCGCCAAAGACATTGTAGGCAAAATAAAGGGTGTTCCCGATTATGATTCTGCCCATTTTATCGATTATGCATATCTACTTAAAATTGCAAACTTAACAGATTTTGTGATAATTAATAAGGAGCTCGGAGTTTTTGCTCTCCATGAACTTTCTTATGGGAAGAAAAAGGACACACTCAAAGAGTATGAAAAAGGGGTTGTCGGATTTGATAAAATAATTTCAAACTTGGCCAAAAAATTTGACTGCGAAAAAGAATATCAAAAATTTCTTACTGATTATGTCATAATGTTTCTTATAAACAGACTACGGCACTATAGGGTGTATAAATACAAGGTAGACCCTAAAAGTTTATTTAAGGTTTACGATGACATAAGTAAAGAGTTGACCTTTTTTAGCAAAAGAGCGACTGAGCTATATTTAAAATTAAATTTTCACTATATTTATGATTTCATAAGCTTGATCAGAGAGAACTACGGATTTGTTAAACTACGAATAAAAAATATGACTTTAAAGTGAAAAAACTAATTACTATAAGAAAGACCTGCAGGCTTTGTAGATCCAGGAAGCTTATTGACTTTGTAAATTTAGGGAACATGCCTCTTGCGGACTTCTTCCTTAAAGACCCAGGCGTTAAAGAACACAAATTTCCCCTCATAGTAAAGGTTTGCGCTAAATGCTTTTTGGTTCAATTAATGGGTGACGTTAATTCAGATCTTTTATTTGGTCAAAATTATGGATTTTACACCGGAGGTTCTCCTTCTTCTATAGATTATTTTGAAAAATATGCAAAATCTGTAATGAATAGATTTCCCAAGGAATCGAAAAACTTTATTGTAGAAATAGCCAGTAATGACGGTACGCTTCTAAAACCGTTTGTAAAGAATAAATATCGCGCACTGGGGGTTGATCCGGCTAAAAATGTTGCAAAAGACGCAAATAACAATGGAGTTCCAACAATTGCAAGTTTTTTTAATAAAAAACTTGCCTCAAATATTGTTTTGAAAGAAAAAAAAGCTGGAGTAATTATTGCTAATAACGTAATCGCTCATGTAGATGACTTATTTGACTTTATGAGAGGAGTTAAACATTTACTTGACGAAAACGGAGTTTTTATTTTTGAATGTCAGTATTTTCCTTATCTATTATTTAATAATCAGTTCGATAATATATACCACGAACACCGTTCCTTTTTTTCATTATTTCCATTAATGAAACTGTTGAGAAAATTTGATTTGGAGGCGTTTGATGTTGAAGAGCACGATACGCAAGGAGGGTCAATTAGAGTTTTCGTAGCACATAAGGGCAAACGTAAGGTTGGCAAGAGTCTATTGAGATCCCTGCAAAACGAAAAGGAATTTGGGATTAACAACATGGATACATATTTGGGTTTTCAGACAAGAGTAAATTATGTAAAAACAAAATTAAATCAAATTCTTAAAAGCCTTAAAGATGAAAATAAAACTATTGCAGGCTATGGAGCCTCAGCCAAGTCGGGCACATTACTCAATTATTGCAAAGTTGGCAAAAACTATCTTGATTACATTGTTGATAAAACACCCTATAAGTGTGGGCTCTATAGTCCGGGCATGCACATCCCAATTATTTCTTCTGAAGAGGAATCAAAAAAAAGAGCTAAACCAGACTATTATCTTCTATTGGTCTGGAATTATGCAGAGAAAATAATCGAAAGAGAAAAAAATTTTCAAAAAAATGGAGGAAAATTTATCATCCCGATCCCAACACCGTCTATAAGATAAGCTTCCCTAGGATTTTCGCGAAGGGAGATAAAATATTTATTTTTCGGAAAATACCTTTAGGAGATAATACACTACAAAAGGAGTCGCTGATATTGACCCGAATATTACAGCTATTCCGGCCCCTACGAGTCCAAATGCGCTTATTAGTGGGATAATTGAAGTAATCATAACAACAAAACTAATAGCCGATATGATTGTTACATACTTTTGTTTTTTAACTGCATAGAATACGGCACTGGAAGTACTCCCTATCGTTGAAATTACCGCAAAAATCGCCAATACTTTTAAAATATCCGCAGCATCAGTCCATTGCCGACCAAGAAATAACAAAATTAGCTGCTCAGGAAACACCAAAAACAAAAACAATACAGGCAATACCAATACTGCAATCAGAAGCGTAGTCTTGATGTATGCTTTTTTTAATCTTTCTTTTTCCTCCGAAATCCTTACATAAACAGGAAAAGTTACTCTGAGCACAATATCTGAAACTTCACTTATCGGCAGTATTGCTATACTGTATGCCATATCATAAATTCCAAGAGATGCCGTTCCAAGCACCCTTCCAACAACAATATTATCAGCATTGAGGAATAAATATGTAAAAATTCCTGACGCCGTAACCCATTTCCCGCTTGAAATAATTTCTGAGAATAATTGTTTTTTAAATTTAAAATCAGGCCGTGGTTTTACAAATAAAAATGAAATAATGACCTCAAAAATTGAACCTCCGATCAAACCGTAAATTAACGCAATGGGATCTTTTAATACAATGACGCACAAAATAGATATAACCGTTTCAATCAGAAAAACACTAGATCTATAGTAAAATTCTTTATGAAAATTTAAATTTTTTTGAAAATACACAATCGAAGGATTTATGAACCCACGAATTGCCGGAACAAGAGAAATTAGCATGAGAAGAGGCAAGACTTCTTGACTTTTAAAAAACCCTGCAACAAAAAATGATGATGAGAAAATAACTAAAGATATTAAAAATCCTCTAAGAATAGAAACTATCCATGCTGTGCTTAAATAATTTTCTGCATGCTCTTTTTTTTGTACCAGAAATATGTTTATTCCGGTTTCCGTCAAGATTTCTATTAGCGCCAGAACTAGAGTCGCGACGCCATATACACCAAATTGTGATGGAGACAAAATGCGAGCAATTATTATTATCCGCAGAAAAGAAAGGGTTCGAGCAAAAATCTTAAATGCTCCTAGCCATGAAGCTCCTCTTATTGCTTCTTTTGTATAGCCCATTTGTAATTATCAAAGTATAGCATATGCTAGCCTTGAAATTACATAATTAATTTCGTAGATTGAATATTGTTTTTTTTAAAACACCTAGTATATAATTGACAAATTGTAGAAATGAAAAAAATAAAAAATGCTATCTTAACCTGTCGATCCTGTAATTCAAAAAAACTTATAAAAATAATAAACCTTGGCAACTTATATCTTTCGGATTTTGTAAATAACAATACTAAGCCCAGTAGGCACCCATTATCTCTTATTCTTTGTCAAGATTGTTGCCTTCTTCAACTCAAGCACAATGCTCCAAAATCGCTCTTATACACGGACAATTATGGATACAAATCGGGAATAAATCAAACAATGCAATCCGAGCTAAAAGAAATTACAAAAAAATCATTAAATAAAATAAAAAAAAGCAAAGAAAAAATAGTTGCAGTTGACATAGGAGCAAACGATGGCACGTTGTTAAAATACTATCCAAAGAAAATTTATAGAATTGGAGTTGAACCGATTAAAAAATTAGCAAAAGAAGCAAGAAGGTATTCAGACTTAATTATCAATGATTTTTTTACTTATGAGTCGATTAGCAAGATTAAGAAAAATATAAAAGCTGACATTATTACTGTTATTTCTTGTTTCTATGATATGGAAGACCCAAATAAATTTATCTCAGATGTAAAAAAAATACTTAAGCAAGACGGAATTTTAGTAATCCAACAAAACTACTTGGCTGAAATGTTAAAACAAAATGCATTCGATAACATAGTGCATGAGCATCTTGAATATTACTCTCTTTTGTCTCTGAGCAATCTACTAGCTAGGCATGATCTAGAGGTATTTGATGTAGAATTAAGAGACTTAAATGGAGGAAGTTTTAGAACATATATTTCCCGTAAAGGTATTAGGAAAATTACTAGTGATGTAGGAGAAATGAAGAATCGGGAACAAAAATTAAATTTTAATAATAAAACTGTTTATATAAATTTTTCAAAAAGAATAATTAACAACAAGATTGCTTTAATAAATTTTATAAAAAAGGAGATAAAAAATGATAAACGAGTATATGTATATGGTGCTTCAACAAGAGGAAATACTCTTCTTCAATATTTTGGATTAAATAATAAATTAATAAAAAAAGCAGTAGAGCGTAATTCTGAAAAATGGGGAAAGAAAATTGCATCTGTTGGAATACCAATCATCTCTGAAGAGCAAGCCAGAAAAGAAAAACCTGATTTTATGCTTGTACTTCCATGGTTTTTTAAAGACGAGTTTTTAAAACGGGAAAGTAATTATCTCAAATCAGGAGGACATTTTATTTTCCCTTTACCGAAGTTCAAGGTTATCTAGAGTATACACTCACCAATACAGCTTCATCTGCCAAGACCTCATATGTTAATTTATAATTTTTCTTTATGTAAGAATCGTCGAAACCTTCTCTTAGCGCATTATAATAATTAACTACAACATAATCATATGAACTATCCTTATGATATCTTGATATTTTTAAATCTTTTATCCCCGGGAAAACATGCTCAGGTGAAATAGCTAATCCAATCCTTGAACCTTTTGGCGCATTCATTTCAATAAACTTACCAGCCTCACCAACTCCCTGTCCCCACCATCCAATTTGAAATAGTTTTTTTTCATAAACATTATTTACTCCTCCCACAAGCTCGTTAAAATAATCCAAATAGTAAGGTCTTATTTTAAACAAAGTAAATATCAAATATAAAAATAATATAATAATTACACATCCTTTAAGGGTTTTAGATTTAAACTTATCTACAATTAAACTAACTCCAACTGCGGCAATAATGGAAAATGCGGGATAAATTTCGATAATATATCTTAACCCATGCTGTCTCCATGAATAAAAAGAAAGACTGAAGGGCAGTAAGAACCAAAGTAAAATAACTAAAAAATAAATATTTTTTTGTTTAATTAAATTTTTTAATCCTGCAAAAAATAAAATTAATATTAAAACAGGAATGGAAATAAAAAAATAAACGAAATAATAAAATATTGGCACAAGCATTAATCTCCCAAAAAAAACTTCAGGTGGCGCTAGGGTAATTTGCCAAATTTTTGAGGAAAATTGCGGATTCCAAAGTTTTTGATTAATTTCCAAAATTTCTTTTATATGGAAAATAGATTGTGGCCACAGTGTAAAAAAAACTAAAATACTTATTGTTGATATTCCTAAAAAAATTAGAATCCTTTTACTTAAAATCTTCCTTCTATCAAGAGCGTGAGTTCTTTTGACTTGAAGTAGGAGAATTATTCCCAAAAGAATTAATAATAGAAAATTTGTTTGTTTTGCTTGTAGTGCAATTCCAGTTGCGATACCTGCAAGCAATATATTCATCTTTGTTATTCTTTCTTTCATTAAAAATAGATAGGAATAGATTGTTAGTGGATACGTTATAATTTTTAGACTTTCTGCGGTAACCAACTGAGATAGTCCAAACGAAAATGGCAGCATCGAAAGTATTATTCCGGCAATTATCCCTACAGTTGGTGAAAATATTTTCCAGCCAATCAAAACCGTTATTATTACACCTATCGAAAACATTATCGCGGAGAGAATTCTTGAAAAAGTATAATCATATTTGAATATTGGGTCTCGATTTTTTAACAACTTTTCAACATCAAAATGAGCTGTAATCCCATACAAATATTTAACGAGCGGAGGATGATCATAGCTTGTGTGAAAGAAATTATTTCCAAAATCTCCCTTTTTGATTAATTCAACTAATTTATACCCCTGTTCAGCATACTGGAACTCATCCCATGTTCTTCCAGTCTGATTTATAGTCACCAACCTTAAGCCCAGGCTAAATAGAAAAATTGAGATAAGAATAATTAATTTCATACGTTTTACATATCTTTTTTTAAAGATTTTTTATATAAATTATCGAAGATACTACCCAGCCTCATTTTAATTATGAAAAATAAGGAATCAGTAAATTCTTTAACATCAGCATTTGATTTCCCATCTTTTTTATACTGACAGTAATAGGTACTTCTCCTTTCTTAAAATTATTTCTATGTAATAGGAAAATAGTTTCTGAAAGCATTATAAACCCATTAGCTTTAAGATTTATATCGGATAAAAACTCTATAGATTTTCTGCTATATAATCTAAATCCTCCGGTAAAATCGTTAAGCTTAATGTTTAACCAAAATCTTAAAAATATATTAATTATTCTACTTAGAATTATTCTGCTTAGAATTATATTTATTGTTTTACCACCCTTTATGTAACGGGAACCGATGATTACATCGTATTTTTTTGTAATTATCTTATTTAAAAATCTTGGCATTTCACTAGGATTATGGGCCAGATCAGAGTCGATCTCAAAGAAATATTCAACTGATGTATTTTTTAATGCTTCCTTAAATCCTTCTATAACAGCACTTCCCCTGCCTGATTTTATTTGCCTTGAAACAAGTAAAATATTTTTGTAATTTTTTATTATTTTCTGAAGTTTTAAATTTTCATCCCTGGGTGAATCGTCTACGATTATAATTTTTGATTCAGGGAGAATTTTCCTAATTTTCTTGACAAGAATAAGTATATTTTTGAAATCTCGGTAGGAAGGAGTTGTGACAACAATATTTTGTCTCATATCAATTTTTACTAAACACCGAAATACTGTTTGGGGAAATTGCAAAACCAGACATATAAAAATCAAACTCGTTATTTAAAACTTTGAAATACTTAAAATCAGGCTTAAATTGCATAATTTTTTTATACCCTTCTTTATTTAATCTAAGCACTAAATCTTTTTTTTCAGATTTTAGTACATACTTTTTTTCGATTTCATCATTGGTCAAAATTATAGTTTTTGGAAGATTTAAAACTTTACTATTTATTACTTCATATTTGTATATAGATGGGTAATCATTCCCGTACTGTTTTAAATAAAACTCTTTTACAATAATATCAGGAAGTAATTGGTATATTGGTATATTTTCAATCCCGATAGTAGAGCCTTGAGAAACGTTACTTAATATCCATTCTGAAGCTTTAATTCTCGGATCGGGATCTATTTTAAATTTAAGCCATGTGAACGACTCAAATGCTTGGATTAGAATAGTTGAGACCACAATAACTATGGCTAAAAATTTTATAATTTTATTACCGGAAGAAAACAATTTAGTAATAAATAACTGAAGTAAAATTACAATAAAAGGTAAGATGACTAAGGCTCTATTGCCTCCCGCCCCAAGCTTAAGTGGGTATAGACTTATGGCAAATAACCCAAAGAAAACAACAAGGAAAACATAATTTTTATTATAGGTTAATGTAGTTTTAAGATTTTTGATATTTGCATTTTCTGTCAAAAACTTTAATCCCAGAAAAATAATAGATGCCCCAGCAATGAAATACAGTGCATGTCCAAAATTAGAAGGAAAAAGTCTAAAAACTAAATATTGAAAATAATCCATTCCCAAAATAAAATTGTAAGATGTATTAGGCGAACTTGTTAAGTTAGACGTTAAGTACTCCGCCAAGCTGCCTTTTCCCAATAAAATGTCAGGAATGCCAAACAACATAAAAGTTGCTATAAATAGCGTTATCCCTGCAAAAAGATATTTAAATTTACTTAAAAAGTTATCGGTAAAAAGAAAAAAAGCCAATATGTATATTGGCAATAGCGGGATTGCACTAAGCTTAGCCGAAAATGCAAGTCCAGAAAAAAACCCTGCTAGCATGAAATCTGAATTCGATTTGGTGTTTATATATCTTAAAAGAAACAGTAACGAAACTAAAATCCAAAACATCAAAGCTATATCGTATTTAAAATAATTACTTAACATTAACCAAATTGGATTTATTGTAAATAAAAATACAGCTAAAAAGGAGCTTAATTTATAATATTTTTTAGCAATATAGGAAAATAATGCTACTGAACCTACCCCAAATAATAGTGTGTTTAATCTTAAAATTTCAAAAAGTCTAAACTGTAAGTCCAGATTTATTACGGATGATTTTATTGCAAATAAATTTATTACTCCAAAAATTTGAAATGGGATTAAATAAATACCTGTTAAGAAGAACTGGAAAATTGATCCGTTAGCTGACCCAGCAATATTTGGAGTTCCGTATTTAAATAAATTACGGACTGATTGCGATTGGTGCCATTCATCCATAAAATAAGTAAAAGGATGGTTTTGGTTAGGAATTCCATAATTTATTATGAATATCATGGTTAGGATATAGATTAAAATTATCACTAAAACTCCTTTGTTGTATAAAATTAAAGAAATAAATGACTTAATAGAAATTTTCTGCACTAATCCTAAAGTTGTACCCGACAATACTGCAATATCAGAAGTAAATTGAAGTAAGGGTAGGTAAATAAATGCTTTATAATTTTTAACATACATATAGTTTTTCCATACAGACCAAAAAATATAGCCAAAAAAACTTATAATAACAAAACCATAAAGATAAACCGAACGCATTACTATGCTTAGAAGAATTAAATATGTCCCAAATGTATACCTTAAAAATAGATATACAACTTTTTCTCTATATAGACTTGCTTGTATGTCACCTAAAGCAAACCTAAAAAACATAACAAAAGATTCTTTTAAATTTTTTCTTGGAATCCAGTTAACAATCGCTTTTTTTGCAAATACAATTTTTGCATTAATTTCTTTTAGCTTATTCGCAAATGCATAATCTTCATTGTGGGAAAGTTTTTCATCAAACCCCCCAATTTTTTTCCATACTGACTTTCTAAGAGCCATCGATCTTGTAGCAGGAAGAAATTCTCCTTTAATCTTATCCTCCATTACTAAAACGTATGGTATTAAAGATTTTTGAAAAATATTTTTATAGACGCCTCTATAATAGCCCGCAACAACATCTACATTTTTTTTACTGAATGGTTCAATAATGTTTTTTACCCAATTCTTATCAAGCGTACACCCTGCATCGGCGGAAAGAATAATATCTCCAGTTGCTTTTCTAATCGCCTCGTTCCTCCCAACTGCCCTATTGCCTTTCTTAACGATAAGTTTTAACCACCTCCGAGGTGGCAAGTTGGACTCCTCGGAGGTGGTTTTCGTTATTGCCGAAACTGTACCATCAGTCGATCCCCCATCAACAATTATTACTTCATCGGGAGTAGTTGATTGTCTTACTACTGATTCAATAAGCCTTGATATTGTTTTTTCTTCATTAAGAACAGTGATAACTAAAGATAGCTTCATTATTGATGATTGAAATTATAGCATCTTCTATTTTAGAATACATTAACTATTAAATGATCTTATTTTCATCATTAATCAATAATATTTCTGCTAATTTCAATTATCTCCGTCAAGATTTCATTGGTATCGGAATAAATTTTTTTATTATATTTAATTTACTAATAAACATATTGATTCCAGTAATTCTAATTATAATTTTTTATTTAATAGGTTCTAAGATAAAATTTCTTTTATATAAAAATGAAAATCTCCCAGAACAAGAAATTTTTATCAAAATTGCATTGGGCTATATACTTTCGGGAAGCGGTCTAGCAATACTTGGTTTTTTATCACTTTTATCACCACTTATTATTACTGTTTATCTAATAATAATAACGGCCGTGGCTCTTTTTCCTATTAAAACCTCTACAGCAGGTTTTATTGATTTGAAAAAATTTACGAAAAAATTAATTAATGATTTTAAAATTCACAAATGGATATTTATATGGACAACACTATTTATTTTTATCGCATTTATAAAACTTCAATCTCCTGAGATACGAGAAGATCAATATCATACAGATCTTCCGGTTCAATATTTAAAAAACCACTCGATAATGTTACCCTCGAGAGAACAAATAATGGTATCAGCAAGTCCTCAGCTTGCTGAAATGAGCTATATGGTTGCGATTTTCATTGGATCTAAAGAAGCGACAAGATATATTCATTTTACTTTCTATATTTTAGTTTTATTAGTGCTATATTCCATATCAAGAGATAAACACTATAAACTTACAATTCTTGCTCCGTTAATTTTTGCAACTGCACCGGAGGTCATACGTGAGGCTTCTTCTCAATATACAGATTTTCAATGGATATTTCTCTTCCTTCTTTCTGTCATTATCCTTACGAGAAGTAAATTATTGGATACAAAACTAATTGCGTTATCGGGATTTATTTTTGGAGGTATGATCGCAACTAAGTTATGGACAATTGCTTTCATAGCTGTTCCCCTGCTTTATATCTTAATTATAAATTATAAAACAAAAATAAAAGCTACCAAGTACATTTTCAATTTTGTTTTATTTTCGCTGATTGCGCCTTCCATTTGGTTTTTAAGATCATTTATCCTGACCGGAAGTCCGGTATATCCGGCATTTGGAAAAAGAGAGATTCTAGAAGGCACTGTCGGCTTTGGTATCTCAAACTATATCAGTTTTAATTATGGTTTAATTAATCCAGTTATTTTAAAATTGTTCAGTCCGATATTTTTTTTGGGAATAGTTATTTTTATATATAAATTAAAAGATAATCTAAATGACTTAAAGAAAAACAAACTTTTTTATTTTTTTGTTTTGCTCTTTATTCTATATGCATTTATTAATTATCCATACGGGAGATATCTTTTAGGCTTATATTCTATCGCAGTAATAATAGTTTCTATAAGCCTGTATAAGATTGTACTAAGATATAAATTGTTTAAATATTTAATATCGGTAGTTTTATTTCTATTATTCTTTTATTACTTTTTAAACAGCGTGCTTGTTTTGCCTTACGGAATCGGAATAGCAGATAAAAATAAGTATCTGACACGCATTCTCTCAAGAGATAACTCGAGTTATTATGACTTTGACCATAAATTCAATAAATTTATAACTAAGGATGATTTTGTTGCAACATATGGAATTTTTGGATACTATTATGCTTATTTCAATTATATAGATGTAAGTTATATTTTTGAGAAAAAAAATATGTCTTTTGGCACCCTGAAAGAAAATAAAATAACGAAACTTTTTATAAAAAACGAGGATGTAAGTTCGTTTTGCAATAAGCTTAAGCTAGCCAGTTGTACTTCTGAAAAATATATATTAATATCCTATTTTTCAGCCGTACCGTATTCAGGCGCATCATACTATTTATATGAAATCAAATAATAATAACTTATGCTAGATCCATATAGAATGGTTTTTGTTAATATAATTACTTCTTTGCTGGTATTAACAGGAGTGATTATTTATAGATACGTTTATCCCAAAAAAAAGATAAATCTATTTATTCTCCTTCTAATCATCTCCATACTGCCGATAGTGAGCATTTTCAGAACCGGCACCTACGAAAGCGGGGATTTTAATATTCATGTTTATCGGGCAATGGCCTTTTATGATTCACTAAAAGATGGACAATTTATGCCTTCTTGGGCAGGAGAACTGAACGCAACATATGGATATCAATTATTTATATTCAACTACAGCTTGCCATATTATATTATATCTTTTTTCCATTTTTTAGGATTTTCTTTCATTTCAAGTATGAAATTGTTTCTTGCATCTTTTTATATTTTTTCAGGGATTACATTGTACTATTTCGCAAAACTAATCACAAAAAATACATTTGCCGCATTTACTGCTTCTATTCTTTATCTCTTTGCGCCTTATCATCTTGTCGATCTACATTTTAGAGTTACTGCAGGAGAGCTAGCGGCATTTTCTTTAGTACCGCTACTTTTTTATTCGATACACCAACTTATTGTTAAAAAAAACATTTTCTATTTTGTACTTTCTGGTTTCTCCCTGGCATTATTAAATATGAGTCATATGGCAACTGCGGCCTTTGCTCTTCTTGTTCTATTGTTCTATTTTCTTTTTTTAGTTATTCAAAAAAAAGTTAAGCAACCAAAAAAAGCAGCAGTTCTTTGTGTACTATCCTTAGCATTTGGGATGCTTTCATCAATTCAAATGTGGATACCGTACCTAACTCTTGCAAAATATACTCATGGATCGCAACTAACTTCAGGTAATATTATTTTTACTCCCATTACAGAGCTTATATATTCTCTTTGGAGATATGGATTCCTTTTTCAAGGACCGAAAGGCGAGCTTTCATTTGTAGTTGGCTATATACATCTTGCATTGCTGTTATTTACGGTAGTATATCTGTTTAGACAACGAGATATAAAAAAACATTATAATATTTTTTTCTGGATCTTTGTTTCATTTTTGTTGATTTTTTTCATCACACCGTTTTCATCTTTTATCTGGAAAGCATTTCCGCTAATGAGTATTGCCATGTTTTCATATAGACTTCTGCTAATAACAAGTTTCTGCATCTCGATACTGGCAGGATTTTTAGTCGCAAAAATTTCAAACAAAACACACATTTGGCTGTTAGTTATCTTTTTGGTAATTGGTACTACAATTCTGAACTGGGGACACCGAAGAACCATACCAAGTATAAACGATACTGCGCTTCGAAATAATCTTCCAAAAAGCACATATGAAGGGGAAGCATTCTGTTGTCTGGGGACGCCTATATGGATAGAGGATAAAAAACCATGGTTTTATAATATACCAAAGCAAAAAATAGAGATTTTACAAGGTAGTGGAAAAATCCAACCTAGGTACCGTAATTCAGTTTTACATAAATATATCTCTCAAGCAGAAACAAAACTGGAAGTTCGTGAAAATACATTATATTTTCCAGGTTGGAGCGCATATATTGATGATCAAAAAACACCGATAAATTATCTAACATCCGGTAATAAAGGGACAATCGTATTTCAAATTCCTCCCGGACTACATCTTATTGAGACACGCTATCGCGATCTTCCGGTATTGCTATATAGTAAATATTTAGCAGCTTTTTGTCTACTTGGAAGTATTATTTATTTAATACTTCATTTATTATTTCCCTACAGGATTAGAAAAAAACGTATTAATACATCTTGATACATTCATAATCTGGTTTCTTGATAATTCTGGATATAAAGGCAATGACAATAATGTTTTAGAAAGTTTTTCTGCGTTTGGAAAATCTCCTTTTTTATACCCTAAACTCTTATATGTTTTTTGCAAATGAATAGGCACAGGGTAATGGATTAAAGTTTGAATACCATTATCTAACAGATACCTTTGTAATTTATTCCGATTATCGCTTTCAACTACAAAAAGGTGATAGCAGGATTTTCCATTTTTTATAATTTTTTGTTTTTTGTAATTTTTAAGAAATCTATTGTAATTATCTACAATCTTATTTCTATCGTTATTCCATTTGTCCAAATATTTTAACTTAACTCTTAGAATAGCTGCTTGAATTTCATCAAGCCTTGAATTGATCCCAAAGCTATCGTGGTAATATTTCATAGTTTGTCCATAATTTCTGAGCTTTAAAAGCTTTTTGTATAATTTTTTGCTACCGGTAACAATTGCTCCGCCATCTCCGTAAGCTCCTAAATTTTTTCCAGGGTAAAAACTAAAAACTCCCAAGTCACTAAAAGTACCTAGTTTCTTATTATTTAATATTGCTCCATGGGCTTGACATGCATCTTCAATAAGAAATAATTTATAGCGTTTTGCTACTTTCTTAAGCTTGTCAATTTCTGAGGGAGCCCCATACAAATGGACAGGTAAAATTGCTTTCGTTTTTTTAGTAATTGCTTCCTCAGCTTGCTTCACATTAATCTGATATGTATCGGGGTTGCAATCAACAAGAATAGGTTTTGCACCTACTTGAGCAATTGCATTAGTTGTTGAAATAAAACTATTTGCAGGAGTAATAACTTCGTCTCCTTTTCCGATATCCAAGGATAATAAGGCTAATATCAATCCATCAGTTCCCGAATTTACACCTACAACGTATTTAATTCCCAAATATTTAGCAAACTCTTTCTCAAAACTTTCAAGCTCCTGACCTAAAACAAAATACTGACTGTCAATAACTCTTTTAACCGCTCCATCAACTTCAATTTTTATATTTTTATATTGGGATTTTAAATCTAAAAAGGAAATATTCATTTTTTAGAGACTGCTCTTCCACTCTTATCAACTTTTCCCATTAATTTTGCTGGATTTCCATAAACCAAAGCATAATCCGGAACATCTTTTGTAACAACTGCTCCTGCTCCAACCATTGCTTTTTCACCTACTACGATTCCCGGAAGAATAGTAGCATTTGCACCAATCGAACATCCCTTTTTTAAGAGAGTTTTTTCCTGTTTATAATTTATATTTTTGCTTCTTGGAAATTTATCATTAGTAAAAGTCGCATTAGGACCGATAAAAACATCATCTTCTATTAAAACTCCATCCCATAGGTAAACTCCATTTTTTATGGTTACATTATTTCCAATTACAACATTATTTTCTACAAAACAGTCGTCACAAATATTACAATTTTTTCCTATCTTTGCTCCTCTTAAAATATTACAAAAAGCCCAAATTTTTGTTCCTTCACCTATATTCTTTGTTTTTACAATTGCATTTTTATGAATAATATACTTCATTTTATTACCTCCATAGAAAAAACATCTTTAGCCAACCATTCCTTATTTGTATAATTTAAAAGAGATACTTCATCAGATATACTTTTAAATCCGTGGACTACTCCTGGGCCAATTTCAAGCCTGACATATTTCTTAGAATTTCCATCTAAAGTAAAATTTTTTGATTCTTTAGTCTTAATATCTACCAAAGCCACTCTCACCTTCCCTTTTATTACCCCGAACCATTCCCTCATCTGTCTGTGATAATGATTTGCTCTAATAACTCCTTTTTTATTAAAAGTTACAAAATATATTTGACCAAATTCCTTGTACTTTCTTTTTAAGCTTCTATTTCTTAAAAAAACCACCAATTCTCCCCTTTGGTCATTGAACTTTTCAAAATGCTCTATTTTGTAATCCATGCCCATAGAATTCACACTATTCTTGTGATTTGTATTATAATCCATATTATGATAATTAATAAAGTCCGAAAAAATTCGAACCTAAGCATACCGACATCGCTCGTAATTCCTGTTTACAATGGAGAACTAACTGTTATTGAACAACTCAGGCTATGCGAAAAAATACTTAATTCTTTTACCAAAAAGTATGAAATTATAGTTGCGGATGACAACAGCAGAGATAACACCTCAGATTTACTAAAGGAAAACTTCATTAATAATAAAAATTACAAACTAATATTTAATAAAACAAATATTGGAATAGCAAAAAATATAAAAAATTTATATTCTCAAGCAAAATACGAATATATTTGCTTATACTCAGCTGATGGCGACTGGAGCCCTTATGATATTAAAAAATTAGTAATTCATAGTTACAAAAACGATTCAGATATCGTTATTGGCAAAAGAAATAAAAGAGTGTATAACCCTTACCGAAAAATAATCTCCTTCTGTTATAACTTTTTGCCTAGACTTCTTTTCCAAGTTGATACCATTGACGCAGGAAGTATTAAGGTAATTAAAAAAACATTATTTAAAAAAATTCCACTCTTATCAAAAGGTGTTTTTTTTGAAGCGGAATTAATAATAAGAGCGAAAAATGAGAGATATATCATTTCTTCTATGCCTATAACATTTGAGAGAAGTAAACTAAAAAAAGAGAATGGAGGAAAAATGAAATTAGCGATAACTTCGTTAATCGACTTGATTAACTTACGTTTAAAGATTTAGATTTTTTTTGGAAAAAGGATTATTCCATATTTACCAAACTTGAAGATATAACATTAAGAAAATCAGAAAGCATAATTTCTTTATTCTCATTATGTATTTTAATAATAATGATTCACTGAGCATTAAAATTTAAAAAAAATACAATCAGAGTAGTCTATCGTATAATTATTAAATGACCTATTCAAATAAAATTCTTTCAATTATTTTTTTTATTCTTATTTTTATGATGTTTGTCAAAAGTGCTGCAAATGCATTAAAATTTAAAGAGGAAATAAAAAGTCTACCTGTCCATATAAATATCGAGCCTTGTCCTTCAAAAAACGAAGACTATTTTAAAAACCTAAAAAATGGTGGATATTTATATGCGTTGCATAGATACAAAAGCCTCGGAGTAAAATGCAAAAAATAATAAATTACTTTTTGATCTCACTAATTATTTTTAATTTCCTTTTTGTTTCATTGGGCGCATATCTTTATCCTATTGCCAGCATAGATGCTATTAGCATTTGGTACTTAAAAGCTAAAGCTTTTTATCTTAATAACGGATATATCCCTCTGGAAGTTCTTAGGGACAAATTTTATTTAAATACTCATCCACAATATCCGCTCCTTCTGCCATTTATTTTTTATATTTTTTACGTACTCCTAAATGGAATTAACGAGACCGTAGTAGCTTTTATAAACCCTTTGTTTTACTTATTGATCATTATTATCGTTTATAAACTCCTAAAGGAAATGGAGATTAAAACAACTTTGTCATTGGCATTAACCTACGCATATTCAATGCTCTCTCCTTTTTTGGCTCAGGGTGGAAGAAAACATTCGGGAGATGCTGATATTTTCATTGTGTTTTTAAATTGGTTGGCTATTTTCTTTTCTTATAAATTCATAAAAAATAAAAAATAAACCTCCGAGGACTAAGAGTCCTCGGTTTCTCAGCGGGGCTTACCGCTG
>JBBTYY010000059.1:0-2500 GCA_038061615.1 Patescibacteria group bacterium
TTTCATAAATATATTTCTTTTGTTCTTTTTCCGCAAAAGAACCAAAACTCTTTGCAAAAAAATTTCTCTTCTTTTCTGCCGAGAAAAGAAGCAAAAGCTCTCGCCAAGTCTCTTGCTTCATGCTTTCGAAATTAAACTCGCTCTTCGGGGGATTTCACCCCCTCCTTGATAAACAAGGAATCCCCCTGAATCACTCATTTAATTTCTCATGCATTCAACTACAAATTGGCGAATTTAAGATTACTAATTGCTAGTTGCTAAAATGTGGTATAATTTAAACAAGGCAATAGAGAATTGTTCAAAATCCGCCTTTGCCAAAAGGCTTCGGCGGGATAAAGAGGTTTAAAAATATATGAAAATAAACCCCTTAGGCAAAATGTTTTTAATAAGGAATTAAATTCCTTTATCTTCTATTGTCTCCATTATGGCATCACAACAGAGGGATCTTATAGATCTTGAAAAAAAACTTTTAGAAAAAGAAGAGAGAATCGAGAAAGAAAAGCAATCTCTTGAGAGGCAGAAAGAAGAAATCTTAAGTCTTAAGAAAGAATATAGGGAAAAACTTTCCAAAGCCACTTCGTTAACTTTAGAAGAAGCAAAAAAGGAACTTCTTGCCCAAGTTGAGGATAAAGAAGCACAGGAAGTAGCAAGGATTATAAGAGAATCGGAAGAAGAAGCAAAAAGAACCGCAGATAAAAAAGCACAGGAAATACTGATAGACAGCATGCGCCATGGCGCGCTTAACTATATTGCAGAATTTACCTTATCTACTGTTAAAATTCCCGACGAGGATATAAAAGGCCGGATCATAGGAAAAGAAGGGCGAAACATAAGAGCTTTTGAGCAAGCGACCGGTGTTGATGTTGATTTGGACGAAGAAGGAGTAATAAGACTTTCATCTTTTGATCAGGTAAGGCGGGAAATCGCAAGAAGATCTTTAGATAAGCTTATTAAAGATACACGAATCCAACCCTTTAGAATAGAAGAAATTGTTGAACAGACCAGAAAAGAAGTCGAGAAAATAATGTTTGAAGAAGGAGAAAAACTTGCCCATGAAGTGGGAGTTTTTAATCTTCAAAAAGATCTATTATCTATTCTTGGACGTTTTAAATTTAGAACCTCATATGGACAAAATCTAATTGTTCATACTCTTGAGGAAACAAAAATGGGGATACATTTGGCTCACGAAACAGGGGCAAACGTTAATGTTGTCCGTCTGGGATGCCTTTTTCATGATATAGGTAAGGTAGTTGAGGGCGATGGAAGTCATGTAAAACTTGGGGGAGATCTTCTTAAAAGATTTAATATTCCGGAACCTGTTATTAATTGTGTTTTAGAACATCACGAAGATAAGCCTTTTTCTTCAATCGAATCAGTCATAGTTTATATCGCCGATGCAATCTCAGGCGCCCGGCCGGGAGCACGTTACGAAGATGTAGAGGAGTATGCAAAAAGAATTAAAGGTATGGAAGAGATTGCAAAAGAATACGAAGGTGTGCAGGACGCATATGCTTTTGAAGCAGGCAGAGAGCTCCGAGTAATCATAGATCCGGGAAGACTCGATGATGCACAAACAACGATAGTTGCACAAAAGATAAGAGAAGAGGTAAGCCGATCGATGGCTGTCCCTGGAGAAGTTAAAGTCACCGCAATAAGAGAATTTAGAGCAGTCTCCTCGGTGTCCGATTTTCAATCGTAATTCTCATCTATAACAAATTTGATACTTGACAATGCCTCGTTTTAATTGTATTTTTAATCTAAATTCACAACATTTTGCCCGGAAGGAAGGTGATTAATTTTGACAAAAAGAGATCTCATAGAAATCGTTGCAAAAAAGGCAAACCTAACAAATAAAGCATCAAGAGACGCAGTCCAAGCATTTGTAGTATCCATTCGCGATTCCCTAAAAAGAGGAGAAAAAGTTGTAATAACTGGATTTGGAACTTTTAGCATAAGAAATAGAGTCGAGCGAGTCGGACGAAATCCAAAGACAGGAGAAAAAATTACTATATCATCCCGAAAGGCACCAGGCTTTACCCCGGGTAAAACTCTTAAAAGAGCAGTAAGATAAAAATATTTTTTCCACACCAAACTTCTTAGGCAGAGGGTTTGAATTTATTTGCTATAATCATATTATGGCCATAAGACTTCGGACGGCATTAAAAAATAGCAGGTCTAATTGCAATTTGATCTCAATTATTGTAAGATATCCATGCTCTGGGTAGAAGGACCGCTACTGCTTTCACTAAACATGATTGCAGAGGAAAGTCCAGACAGCAGTAAGGAGGGGACGGAGCGTAAGCTCCGACTTTGATAGTGTTTAAGCTTTTTACTCACATGTGAAGCTTAGAACAAGTCTTGAAACGACAAGACTTGAGAGCAACAGAGACGAGTGAGTGTGAAACGGGCAATCCTACCTGCTGCAACCTCAGAATGATGCGTTACCACCATCCTTACGGGAGCATCAAGTAGAGGGCATAGATAGATTGCGGTTAATAAC
>JBBTYY010000059.1:2600-3878 GCA_038061615.1 Patescibacteria group bacterium
CACCATCCTTACGGGAGCATCAAGTAGAGGGCATAGATAGATTGCGGTTAATAACAGAATCTGGCTTACTCTCTCCCCAGAGCATTTTTAATTCCCGCAAAAGCCTCGGAAATAGGGTGGGTCTAGACAGACTTAAGTCTCGTAGAGAATATATTCATCAGCTCGACAATTCCGACTCCCATTTTAGCGCTTATAAAAGCAGGCGTAAATTCTTTAAATTTATTTGTTAGACTGACTCGGTCTAAGGTAGAGTTATTTTCAATTTTATTAAATACATACATAACATTTTCTCTTTTAATTTTTAACTCTCTAAAAATTTCCTCAACGGTTTTTATTTTTTCCTCCATTCTCGGGTCTGCGCTGTCAATTAAATGTACGACAAGATTGGCATTAACAGTTTCAAGAAGCGTTGATTTAAAAGCATCAATTAGAATCGGTGGGAGATCTTTTATAAAGCCTATGGTATCCGATATGTAAATTTCATTATCCAAGTCTTTTAGATAAAATTTATTAACAGTGCTGTCGAGTGTTGCAAAAAGAGCGTTTGCTACAAAATCTTCCATCCCCGTAAGTCTATTAAAAAGAGTAGTTTTGCCTGCATTTGTATATCCGACTAGAGATATCGTCGGAAGACCGCCTTCCCTCCTGCGGTCAATTTGATCTTTCTTTATCTTAGACAGAAGAGTAAGTTCTTCTTGAATTTTATTTTTTTCAGCATTCCAGTGCCTAAGCATAAGCTCTGTATTAGTTTCTCCGACTCCCCGCGCTCCTATTCCTGCTGCCTGATCGGACATTTCCATACCCATGCCATAAATTCTTGGTCCCATTTGCCTCATTTTTGCAAATCTTATCTGAAGCTTTGCTTCGGAAGTCTTTGCATGTCTTGAAAAAATTTCCAGAATTAGACTTACTCTGTCCCAAACAAGGATTTTGGGATTTACATCTACAAACTTTAAATATAGCTCATGCAGTTGTCCTGGTTTAATGGTGACATTTATAACAACTATATTAATATCTTTTTCGGCAATTATTTTTTTGGCTTCTTCTACTTTGCCGGGTCCAATAAAAGTAGTAAGATTTCCCCTGGTTTTGTTTTGAACAAGCGCTGCGTATACTGTCCCGCCAAGCGTCGTAACAAGAGATTCTACTTCCTCAAAGTCTGCGATCATAACCTCCTTACTCTTAAAAGGATCGGAAAGACCGATAAGCATTACGCGTGGAATTTGTCTCGTTGCATACATAGTTTCTTATTATACTATTTATGTAGTAAGTCCATAA
>JBBTYY010000059.1:3978-11658 GCA_038061615.1 Patescibacteria group bacterium
CAGAATCTGGCTTACTCTCTCCCCAGAGCACTTTTAATCCTCAGTCAACCATAATTCATTTCAGGGAACACACATTGTACGGCATGACATGTATTCTTATACCCAGGACCGCTTATTGATAAATAACCTACAATTTGCTAATATCCACTCGTGAGTTGGTTAGAAATATTAGTTCATAGAAAAAGAGAGAAAGTAAAGACTTTGGAAACTCTGAAAGATGTAGAATTTGAAAGAAGACGGCTTGAAACGCTGGCAAGAGGTGCTACACAATCTACTGAAGATAGCAGGAAAGCAGAAGAGATTAGACTCCGTCTTACAAGACAACTTGCTTCATACAATCCAGAACAACTCCTAGAGGAAATGAGAAGAGCTTGGGGAGGGGTGGGATCAATCGTAGCGGAACAATACATTGATTCAAAAGGAGAAGACTCATTAGCTCAAGTTTCATTAATCTACGAATATCCAGCTAAAGGTGGAGATTATAGTGCTACTTCAGGTTATTCGGGTGGAACTGGTGGAGGCGGAGATTCAACCCACTATGTTTCTGCTTACAAGAAAGACGGAGGAGATGCGGTAATAATTGGAGTCTCTTCTAAATTTGGATACGAAGCTATGGAACTATCTGTTAAGTGTGGAAATTTATACAGAACAACTTATCCATCCAGTTTTGCAGATAATGGTGTGTCTATGATTCATGCAAGCGAAGAATGTAATTTTGAAGAAGACTGGTCTGGTCCTGGAATGCCTGTTCTTGTTACTGAACCTGGAGAAAAGTTAGATAAAATCCAAGAATATCTATCTAATAGTTTAATTTATAGAGAGGACCATCAAAAGCTCCCTCTGCAAAATCAAGATCGAAGCAGAATAGAAACAAGAGGATTAAAGAGATTGTAAAGATGAATCCTTGCTGCCTATGATAGGATTATATAATCGCTATCTGAAAGGTGAAACAGCTTCGCTACCCCGCTTATTTTTTTCTCCGTGATTTTTTGTTTCTTAATTATTCCTTAAGCAATTCTTGGTTGCTATTCTCAAATTCTTGAGAATTTAGGAACGGTTTGCTAATATAAATATATATATGTTAAAAACAAGACAGCTTGAAAGAATTGTTAAGGGATTTGCCAATCATAGAAGAATTCAGATAATGGAGCTTGTGAATAATAACCCAGAACTTTCTCTGGCTGATATTTCCGCAAGGCTTAAGATAAACATTAAAACTGCAAGCGAGCATATTCGAAGACTTGCGATTTCGGGATTGGTAGCAATCGCTACCTGAACGGTGAAACAGCCTCGCTATCTTAGTTTATTTATTTTCCAGTCATATAATCCGCGGGGTTTTTAATCCTAAAGTCAGTATGATATAATAATATTCATGAAGATGAATACTAATTTAACAAAAATATTTAATAATTACAAAGGTCTTTGGGTTGCTTTGGATTCTTCATTAAAGACAGTAATTAGCTCAGACAAGAAAGCAGAAAAAGCGTATAATCAGGCTTTGAAAAAAGGATATCCAAAGCCGACTCTTTTTAAAGTTCCTCAGGAAAATCTTCCGTACTTCGGATTTGCTAAATGAAATCCTCATTTGATTATATTAAAGCAGGATTATGGTATCGGCCAATAATTCCGGTTACTCTTAGATTCAATAAAATAGAATTCAGCTATTTAGCTCTTATTGATTCAGGTGCGGATTTCAATATATTCCATGCAGATATAGCTAAGATCCTGAAGATTGATTTGTCTAAACTAAAAAATCCTGTTAAGTTTAGTGGGATTAAAGGACAAGCAGGTACAGGATATTTTACCTCGGTTGACGTTGGAGTAAATAATAAATTTATTAATACTCCAATATTATTCTCGAGTGAAATCTCAGACAATGGTTATGGAATTTTAGGTCAGCAAGGATTTTTCAATAATTACACAATAAATTTTGATTATTCTGAAAAGAGAATAACCTTGATCTCATAGCTAATTTTGTAAGATAATCCACTGAAAATATTGGTTGATCAGATAGATTTGCAGAGGATTTTGTCCGTTCGACTTGCCTCAGGATAAAGTTTTAGTTAGCGGAACATAGAATTTTATATTCGCAGTTTTTGCATAAAATATTTCCCGAGCATTTAAAATCACTTTGTTCAATCTCAGTAATTTTTTCAATAAGACTGTCTTCAAGTTTATCCAAATCGCCTTTTGTAAAAGTCATAGATTTTTTAGTATTTCCTTCAAGAAAATAAAGAGTTAGGGTAATATCTTTTGGGTCGCGGTTTAAGACTTCATCTTTTATTCTTGTTGCCGCAAGCGCATACATTGCAAGTTGAAGTTCGTGTGCCTTTTTCGCTTTTGGATTCTCGGCACCCGTTTTGTAATCTATGATTTCAATGCCTTTACCTTTAGGGTCTATGCGGTCAATCTTGCCAAAGACTTTTACACCGTTTTTTAAATTAAAAGAAAATGATTCCTCAAGTCTTAACGGTTTTATAAAAGGATTACAGTTTTCTTTATAAAATTTATCAAGCAAATTTTTGCCTTGAGAAAAACGCTCCTCTTCATATTTCTTGCTGTCGTATCCTTGCGAAATCCATTCTTTCGCAAGAAGATCCAAAAGTTTTCTAAGAGATGGTTTTTCTCCTTTTTGAATTTGTTTGTAAAATCTGTACAAAGTATTATGAACAGAAATTCCAAAGCTCTGAACCGCCGCCGGAGGTGTGGGGATATTAAAAATAACCTTTGCTTTATAGTGCAGGGGACATATATCAAACATTTGAAGATTTGAGAAAGTAATATAACTTAATTTAAGAGGCGGTTTTTTTTCTTCTTCTTCTCCGTTTTCTTCATAAACCGAAAGCACCTCTGTTAAATAAAGCTGTTGTGTCAGCGCTTTTTTCTCTTTCTCTGCTTTTAAATTTGGGAGAGCTTCCCAGACGAAAGGCGAAAGCTTTCTGGGGCGTTTCCCCGTCCCGTAATAGTCCGAGTAGGTAAAATATAATATATCTTGGGCTCTGGTCATGCCAACATAAAAAAGCCTTCTTTCTTCTTCCAGATGAAAATCCCGATCTTTCTCTGCCTTTTCTTTAATAATACTTTCGGGAAGAGGAATTTTTTCGCTTCTTTCACGAGACGGAAAGCGGTCCGACACAAGATTTACCAAGAATACTACCTTAAATTCCAAGCCCTTCGAAGAATGGACAGTTAAAATATTAACTGCATTTTTATCTCTTATATCTATGTCTGCGGCAATTGGACTGTCTCCCATTTGCATCATAAGCATAAGCCACTCAACTAAAGTAAATATATTCGCATCCGTCCTCTCCATCTCAAAATTTTTTATTCTGTCAAAGAATTTTGCAATATTTTGAATGCGCCGTTCTTCCTTTAAAGAATCCGAAGTTTTGAGCGTTTCAAAAAGTTTTGAATCAACCAAAAAATAATAAAGTATTTGTCCGGCAGTTTCTTTTTTAGATGCTTCAAGATGACGCTCTGCCATTTTTCTGAAATCTTTAAGTTTTTCCGCAGTATCCGGTTTTAAAAAATCTAAATTTGCACTATAAAAGGCTTCAAAAAGAGACAGATTATTTTTTTTTGCAAAATTAAGAAGGAAATTCAGTTCAATATATGAGATATTAAAAACATCCATAGATAAAACTCTAAAGAGGAAAACAGAATCTGAAAGGTCGGTTAAAAACGTGAGATATGCAATTAAGTCTTTTACTTCCTCCTGCTGGAAAAGATACCCCGGTCCTAAAAATTGATAAGGAATTCTGTGGCGGGCTAAAGCAGTGGTTATTCCCTGCGAGTGATTATTTGCGCGAACCAAAATTGCAATATCTCTGTATTCATAGGTTTTGAATAGTGTTTTTATCTCTTGGGCAATCTTGTCTGCTTCGTCTTCCAAGCGGGTCTCATGAATAATTCTTATCTTTTCTTCGTTTGACGCGGAATGGCTCTTAAGTTTTTTATTGATATTTTCAACCACTTCAAGTCTGTTAGGATTATTATTCTGAATAAGCTCCCAAGACGCATTTAAAATTGTCTGGGTAGACCTATAATTATTGCTTAGAGTTACTATTTTTGCAGACGGGAAGCTTTTTTTAAACTGAAGAACATTTGAAACCGCAGCTCCTCTAAATCTATAAATTGATTGATCATCATCTGCAACCACGGTTATATTTTTATTTCCCCCAGCAAGCGTAATTGCCAGCTCATTTTGGGCAAAATTAGTATCTTGAAATTCGTCAACCAATATAAATTTAAACTGACCCTGATATTTTTTTAAAACATTCGGTCTTTTGCGAAACAGCAGTAAGATATTTGAGATTAAATCTGAAAAATCCATCAGAGATTCTTTGATTTTTAAATCTTCGTATCTCTTATAAGAATCTGCGAGTTCTTTATATTGCTGTTTTTCTTCTGAATTTTTTTGTTTTTCTGCCCACTTTATATATTCCTGGGGAGTTATGTCTTCGTCTTTGAGTCTTGAAAAATGAGTCAAAAGCGCATCCAGAAATTTTGTCGGGTTTGAAAGGGGCCTGAAGGTTTTAAGTCCTAAGTTAAAAATATTTTTTCGCATAAGAAGAACTGCTTCGGACTCGGAAATCAATTTGTATGAAGGGTCAAGTCCGATTATGTGTGTCTCATCGCGCAAGATTCTGTCGCAGAAAGAATGGAAAGTGTGGATCCAAAGATTGGTATAGCCGTAGGGCATAAGAATATCAACTCGTTCCTGCATCTCATACGCCGCTTTGTCGGTAAAAGTTAAAGCTAAGATACTTCCGGGATTATAATTTTTGTCAACAATAAGATGCTTTATTCTTTCTGTGATAACGGTAGTTTTTCCGGTTCCTGCTCCTGCAATAATTAAAAGAGGCCCTTTTTCGTGTCTTACAGCTTGGAGTTGTTCTGAATTTAAAATTCTTTCATCAGCCATGAGGGTATTTTAGCACAGAAATAATCACAAAAAAACATTACCCTTTGGTAAAGGATTCCGTTTTTAAAAATAATCGATCGACTTACTCAACAACTACTGTTCCGGTTTGAGCAGGATTTAGATGGTTATGATATTTATATGTTCCCGCCTTGTCGAAAACAAGCTGAACAGATGATCCGTCAGGGAATTTACCTAAGTTAAGAGGCGGATACACCTGATGGGTTGGGTGAACAGCAGAATTTACCGTTGCCGCCACTGCGCTTTTGTTAAGCCAGATAACTCTCGTACCGGCCTTTACAGTTACTGTTTTAGGATCAAAACCAGAGCTTGTTAAATTTATATTAACAATGGTTTCCTTTGGAACTGTTCCTCCTGCCCCTTGTGTAGAAGTTTCAGGCTGACTCGTCACATTTGACGGTTGAGCCGATTTATTACCTAACTTTCCCAAAACAACTACAACTGCGCCAATTAGAACTAAAACAGCTATTATTTTAACCAGCGTTTTATTATTCATTTAATAATTCACCTCCTTTTTTTGAAATTTGTGCTATCTCCTGAATTTCTTCTTCTTCAAGTGATCCCGCAGATTGTATTTTATTACCAAGCTGTGAGAATCCGCTTGTAACGTTGGAAAATTGGGAGGAAGCGTTGTTAATATGTTTTCCCAAAACTCCCATATTCTCCTGGACTTTTTCGTAGTCTATTTGAAGTGCTCGCAATAATCTTAAAACCTGCCTTGATCTTACCTCTATTTTTTTGCCTTCAAAAGAAAGAAGAATTGTCTGAAGATGAGCATACAAAGTATTTGGAGAAACAATATATACTCTTCCCTTTCTTGCGTACTCAATTATATCCTGCATATCTGCAAGCTCATAAAATACGGATTCACTTGGTAAGTACATTAATGCAAAATCCATTGTTCCTTCATTTGGGAGTATGTATTTTTTTGAAATCGCATCAATATGTTTTTTGACGTCCCGAACCAATTCTTTTCTAAAATCCTCCTTCTCTTTTTCGGTTTTTGCCTTTACCATTTTTTGGAAATTTTCCATTGGGAATTTAGAATCTATAGATAAAATTCCGGCGTCTGTTTTTATAGCCGCATCAACCCGCTCTCCTGATTTAAATTGATACTGAAGATGAAAACTGTTTCTGGGAAACATCTGAGAGATTAAATCTTTTAGAACCTGCTCTCCAATATTCCCCCGCAGTTTTGGGCTCTTTAAGAAATCCTGAAGTTCCTGCATGTTTCGTCCGATCTCGCTCATTTGCCCTACTTCCTTTCCTACATCTCTTATTACAGCTGCCGCCTTATCTAACCTTTCATTTAACTGTTTTGAATTTTCCTGAAGAGTCTTAACCATATTGGAAGAACTTTTGGAGAGGGCATCGTTTATTGTTTTATTAGTGGATTCCAAAGAGGATTGCATTGACTTAAGCCATTCCATTAGGGCTTGGTTATCCTGCGGTTTTTTAAGTTCGGAAAACTTTTTATTTAAAAAATAAAAAATAATTGCAAAACCTACAACAACAGCGGCAATTATGGACAGTTCATTCTGCATAAACTCTATTTTACCACAAAAATTATTATGATATAATTGCCAGCAAAATTTCGAAAGAAACAGTACGATTACCGAAATTGATTGAAGATTTCCGAAATGCCAACTGGCCTGAAATCATCCAGTATCTGGAACTAGTTTACCAGAAATCAGTTCAATATCTTACGAATTAACTTTCACTCTTTTAAAATGAGCGTATTCCGGTTTAATACTGGGTAAATCTGGAACTGTAAAATTTGCTGACCCCTGAGGGTTTGCACGATATCTATAGATAGAAGTATCTATTAGTCCTGGGTCATCTGCTCTAATGTGCATACTTCCACCCATTATGGAAGTTCCTCTAGCTCCCCAGCCACTTGATAAAGATAGATGCAAATGCACTAGCCGTCCTTCCTCATTGCCATCATCTTTGTATAATTCTCCAATAACATCGCCCTTTTTAACCGCTACTCCTGTTTCAACTGTAGGTTTAACATGAATGTATTGAGAAAACATTCCGCTATCATTTGCACCATGTTCAACATTAACCATCACACCATAACCTCCGCCAACTGCTTCCGGTGTGTCCAAAACTTGTCTAACAATTCCATCTGCTACTGCACAAATTTTAATATCTTCTGGTAAACCTAATAAAATTCTATTATCGGTCGTGAGATATGCAGCAAAATCAAAACCATCATGACCCTCCCTTGTTTTTCTGTCTAGTTGAAAACCATTCCAACCAATCCAAGCCTTAAAGTTAGGAATTTCGAAACCATCTATTGGTAATGCTGTGTCTAAATCTGGAGACCATTCTTTGGTCTCCTCATCTATGGGACGTCGAGTAAGCACGTTTGCCTTACTTTCAACAGAATCAAGAGAATTAATTATTGGAATTTCTTTCTTATCATCTGCCATAATTTATTAATTAGTCTCCACTATTATATCAATTTTCATACCTAAAAGGTATGGCTACCACCCGGATTTTCGTCATCCAAAAGCGGTTAAGGCTTAGAGTGAATCCGCAATACCTTTTTGGAATTTGTAAAACAGTTAATCGAAATATAATTCGGGATTTGCGGTGACTTTTCTGAAGTCAACCGGGTTGTAATTATAGAAAGCGGCGGAGGCGATCATGGCAGCGTTGTCGGTGCACAGCCATTTTTCTGGGACGAAAAATGGAATTTTCAATTTTAAATTTTCAATTTTCAACTTAAG
>JBBTYY010000060.1:0-18122 GCA_038061615.1 Patescibacteria group bacterium
TTTTAAGCTGCATAGCTCCATGCTGGGCTGTTCCATAAATTTCCCCCGGTCCTCGTAATTTTAAATCTAATTCTGCAAGCTCTGCTCCCACAAATATAGACTCTAAACTTTTTAATCGCTGAATAGTTCCGGGGTTTTGTGACTCCGTAAATAATAAACAATAAGATTGCTTATCGCTTCTGCCAACCCTTCCTCTTAATTGATGAAGTTGGGAAAGTCCAAATCTATCTGCTGCCTCAATTACCATTATCGTTGCATTTGGAATATCAATTCCTACTTCAACGACCGGTGTCGCAACTAAAATATTTGCTTGTCCATTTTTAAATTTATTTAAAATAGTATCTTTTTCTTTGGCTTTTAATTTCCCATGAAGAAGCTCAAGTTTTAAGTTTGGGAAAACCTCTTTTTTTAATCTTTCAAATTCTTTAACTGCTGCTTTGACTGTTGTCATAGTTTCCGATTCTTCAATGAATGGGCAAATTATGAAAACTTGGCCACAACTATCTATAATCTGTTTTGTTATCCATTTATAGGCATCTTCTCTTTTCTCTTTTGGAACAAGCCATGTTTTGACGACCTTTCGGCCGCGCGGCATTTCATCTAAGAAAGATAGATCCAAGTCTCCATACAAAGTTAATGCGATTGTTCGCGGAATTGGAGTTGCCGTCATCGTTAAAAGATGCGGACTTTTCCCTTTTTTTCGAATGACCGCCCTCTGTTCTACTCCAAAGCGCTGCTGTTCATCGATTACCGCCAGTCCTAAATTTTTAAAACTTATTTTTTTTGATAAAAGAGCATGCGTTCCAACTAAAATGTCACAATCCTTATTGTTTTCTTTTTTGCTTCCCGTAACAATTCCAACCCTGACTTTAAAAGGAGACAGAAGAGAATCAATAGTCTTAAAATGCTGAAGAGCTAATATTTCGGTTGGAGCCATAATAGCCGACTGAAAACCGTTTAAATACGCTAAAAACATTGCAATACCGGCAACAACGGTTTTCCCCGATCCAACGTCTCCCTCTAAGAGTCTATTCATGGGTTTTTTGGAGGAAAGATCTTTGAAAACTTCCTTTATAGCCTTTTTTTGCGCATTTGTCAGATCAAATGGAAGTTTCTCCAAAAATTCTTCGATGTTTTTCTTGTATTTTGAGATCGAGAACGGATTTCCGACAAAATTATTTTTCCATTGACTTCTTCTAAAAAGAGCCGCAAGCTGCAAGAAAAATAGCTCGTCAAAAGCCAATCTTGCTCTTGCTTTTTCTGCCTCCGCTAACGATTTTGGAAAATGAATTTGCTCAATAGCCCGTTTTAATCCCATTAATTCTCTCTTTTCTATAATTGAGTCTGGAATATACTCGTTCATAAATTGTATTTGTTCTTTTATGATTTTGCTTATTTGCCGGCGTAACCATTTTGATGAAATTCCTCTGGTTTCATTGTAAATTGGTACTAATCTTGCGGTATGAATGGGTTCATTTTCGGAAAAGAGAACTTCGTACTGCGGAGACTGGAGTATTGCTTTATTTTTAAACCAATCCACCTTTCCTGCTAAGGAAACCATATCTCCTTTTTTAATTATTTTTGGTATGAAAGGCTGGTTAAACCAAATAATATCAATCTCTCCTGTTTCATCAGCGACCTTGGCTTTTTGAAGATTCTTCCATCTTCTCGTGTATTCATTCTTTACCTCGGTTACTTCTCCTTTTATTGTTACGATTTCTCCCAGTTGAATATCTGCGATTTTTGAGACTAATGAGTAGTCCTCGTATCTAAAAGGAATGTGATATAGAAAATCCTCCATCTTTTTTATTCCCAGTTTTTCCAGACGTGAGGAATATTTTTTAAAGATTGGTCCTGCCTGATTAATCGGCGTATCCAAATTCATAATTTATTTTTACTTCTTATTGAAGAGTAAGGAAGGGTAAGAAAGATGTTGCAACAAGAGCTATGGTTGCAATCGCAACTATTATTTTCCAAATCCACTGATGTTTTCTAAAAATCTCCATATTGTAAATTATACACTATGTTTTTGTATTCTCTCAACATCTCTCCATCCAATGTCTGTTCTGTAATGCAAATTATTTCCCTCTATGTATAAAAGGGACATTGCTTCATATGCTTTTTGTCTTGCCTGAATTATTGTTTTGCCTTCTCCAACTATGTGGAATAATCTCCCAGCCGAGACGAAATAGCAGCTACTTTCTTTGGTTACGCGCGCGCCGAACATTGTAACTCCATCAATTTTTAATGCTTCTTTCACGCCGAGCAGTTTTCTTTTTTTCTTCACAGCTTCTGGACGAAGCGATCCTGTAATAGCGATTCGAGCCAGACCGTCAGTTTTTATTTTAAAATTTTCTAAATTACCTCTTGCAATGTGCATCCCAAGTTTAAACATATCGTTTTGTATTCCGGGGATAAGTACTTCTGCTTCTGGACTTCCCCATCTGGCATTGAATTCAATTACAGAAACCTTTCTCTTGGCAACAATTGCGCCTAAATATAAAACTCCTTTATATTTACGATTTTCTTTAGCTAATCCCTTAAGCGTTTTATCAATTATAAGCTTTGCTTGTTCAAAGATACTTTTAGTAACTACAAGTGGTGGAGTGCTACACCCGACACCTCCTGTATTTGGCCCTTTGTCTGAGTTATATAGTCTTTTATGGTCTTGCGCACTTCCAATTATTTGAAAATAGTTTCCATCGCTTATCGCAAACGTAGAAAACTCTTCGCCTGTGAGCCACTCTTCTATTACAAAAGTCTTGCCGGCTTTTCCGAATTTCGACATTTGCGAAATCGCTTCAAACGCTTCTTGTTTATTTTCTGCCGGGAACGCGCCTTTTCCGTCCGCCAGTCCTGCTGCTTTTATAAACCATCGATTGGATGTTTGAGATTTAATAAATTGAATACCTTCCTGTTTTGAGTTGCAGATTTTATATTTCGGAGAAGGAATTTTGTATCTTTTCATAAATTCACGGGCCCATGCTTTGTCCCATTCTATTTGTCCTGAACTACGTGTGGGTCCAACTACATTAAACCCTTGTTCGTTTAGTTTATCGGTAAGTCCTGCCTCTACTGCGTTATCTTGAGCTACATCTATAAGATTTACCTTTTCTCTTCTGCAGATCTTAATAATTTCTTTAATACTAATTGTTTTTAGTTTTTGGTAGGTTTTAACAGGCTTTTTACTGTTAAGAGACATCAAGTCATTTCCGGGAATTGCTATTATTTTTTTAACATGGGGGCTTTGTGAGTATTTCTGGACAAGAGCGCTTCCTCGTCCTCCTCCGTCAATGACAACGACTATCTTATCATTTTCTTTCATTCCTTAATTTTTATTCTTACGAACCTTCTCGAACCTACCTTAATAATGCCTTCTTCAATCTTAGTGTTGGGATTTGTTATTTTTTTATCGTTTAAAGTTACTCCACCCTGCTCTATAAGTCTTTTTGCTTCTGATTTACTCGATGCAAGTTTTGTTTCGATAAGAATATCAATTAAGCTTTTTTCTGTCTTTTTCAAAGCATGAATTTTTATTTTTTCAGGCGTTTCTTTTTTCTGTACGGTTTTTTCAAATGTGTTCTCGGCGTCTTCTGCTTCTTTTTCTCCATTAAGCTCTTTAACAATTTGTCTTGCTAATTCTTTTTTTGCGTTTATGGGATTTCCGCCGTTTTTCAACTCTTTTGCAATTTTTTCAATCGCCGGCATTGACGTATCTGTTGCAAGTATGAAATATTGAATAATAAGATCGTCATTTATCGCCATAACTTTTGCGTACATATCGGAGGGTTTGTCCTCAAGCCAGATCGCATTATTCCAGGTCTTGCTCATTTTTCGTCCATCAGTACCTGCAAGAAATTCATTGGCAAGAATAAATGATTCTTTTTTTCTCCAGTTTTTTTGCAAGATTCGTCCCGCCTGCATATTAAATGTCTGGTCGGTTCCTCCTATCTGAATGTCGGTATCAAGGTAGTAACTGTCATATCCCTGCATCGCAGGGTATAAGCCTTCGTGAAGCCCTACGCGCCCTCCCTTATTAAGTCTCTTTCTTATAAGTTCCCTTGATCCAAAATCCCCAAAAGAAAACTGTTGGGCAAGCTTTATAAAATCTCTGGAAGTTAGTTTGTCAAGCCACTCGCTGTTATATCTTACTTTAATTTTTGAGAAATCAAGAATTTTTTCTGCCTGTTTTTTATAAGTTTTAAAATTATCCTGAATTTGCTCGCTTGTCAGCATGGGTCTTTCGGAGTCCTTATCGGATGTATCGCCTATTAGGGCAGTAAAATCCCCAATTAAGAATGTCACGTTGTGATTAAGCATTGCGAAAGTCTGAAGTTTGCGAAGCGGAACCGCATTACCTAGGTGAATTCTTGTGGCTGTCGGATCGATGCCAAAATATACATTTAATTTTTTCCCGCTTTCCAATAATTTTTTAAGGGAATCTTTTGAGGGAATTATGTTTGCTACGCCGCGAGTAAGTAATTCTTCAATTTTATCCATGAGTTAAGTATACCACGACTAGCCGCCAGCAACTAGCCACTAGTAGCTAGTTTTGGTATACTTAAGGTATGGTTGATTACTCAAGAAGAGGGTCTAGGAGAAAGAGAGACAGAGGCAGTTCTTCAAAGGTTCTTCTCTATAGCAAGCTTTCAAAATACGCGTTCTATGGTCTTATTGCTTTTGTTATACTAATGACCGGCCTTTTCTTGTGGTATGGGAGACAACTCCCTACTCCCGGAAAACTTATAAACCCGCCTCTTGGGCAATCAACAAGAATCTATGACCGAAAAGGAATCCTCTTATACTCAGTCTATCGAAATCAGAATCGTACATATGTAAACCTTAAAGATATTCCAATGAATTTGAGAAACGCTACGATCTCGATAGAAGACAAAAATTTTTACAAAAATCAAGGTTTTTCCGTGACCGGCTATCTTAGAGCCGTGAGAAATATATTTCTTTTTAGAGGTCTTTCGGGCGGATCAACAATTACCCAGCAGCTTGTTAAAAATGTTTTATTGTCCTCAGAGCGTACAATTCCCCGAAAGATAAAGGAGCTAATGCTTGCAATTCAGGTAGACAAAAAATATTCCAAAGATCAAATTCTTGAAATGTATTTAAACGACGTACCATATGGAGGAACAAGTATTGGAGTTGAGGCAGCAGCGCAGTCATATTTTGGAAAGAAGGTTAAAGACTTAAATATTGCGGAAAGCGCATTTTTGGCCGGTCTTCCTCAATCTCCAAGTGTTTATTCTCCATATTCGGGCGGAAAATATTACGTCAATCGAACCGAGAACGTTTTAGCGCAGATGGTCTCAGAAAAATATATAACCAAAAGTCAAAAAGAAGATGCCCTTTTGGAAATAAAAAAGAAAACCTTTTCACAAAAAGACACTTCGATGAAAGCTCCGCATTTTGTTATTTATGTTAAGCAGCTTTTGGCAAAGCAGTTTGGGGAGGCCGTAGTTGAAAACGGCGGACTGCAGGTTACAACGACTCTTGACTATTCGGTTGAACAAGAGGCAGAAAAAATAATAAAAGAAGAGATCGATAAGCTTAAGGGCTATAATGTGGGCAATGGCGCCGCAGTCGTAATGGATCCCGGGACCGGAGAGATTTTGGCAATGGTGGGAAGTAAAGACTACTTTGACACGAAAAATGAAGGAAATTTTAATACTGCCTTGGCAAACAGGCAGCCGGGTTCTTCGCTAAAACCAATTATGTATGCAACGGCTTTTGAAAAAGGATATACGCCTTCAACTATGGTAATGGATGTTAAAACAGATTTTCCAACCAATGATCCAAAACAGCCAATTTATACACCTGTTAATTACGACGGAAAATTTCGCGGTCCTATTCAGCTTAGGTTTGCTCTGGGGAATTCTATTAATATCCCTGCCGTAAAAATGCTGGGAAGAATAGGGATAAAAGATGTTATGCAAAAAGCCTACAATATGGGAATTGAAAATTGGAAACCGACTTCGGAAAATATGGCAAATGTCGGGTTCTCGCTTGTTTTAGGAGGAAGAGAAACGACACTTCTTAATGAAATTACTGCATATTCGGTTTTTGCAAATCAGGGAGTAAGACAAGATCCATTTGCAATTCTTAAGGTAACCGACAATCGGGGAAATACGCTTTTTGAGCATAAAAAAAGAGAAGGTGAAAGAGTTTTGTCTTCCGAGGTTTCTTATTTAATATCGCACATTCTTTTGGATAACAATGCAAGAACTCTTACGTTTGGTCCAAATTCCTGGCTGGTTATTCCCGGCAAAACAGTTTCTGTTAAAACCGGAACTACAGATCAAAAAAGGGATAATTGGACTGTTGGATACACTTCTTCGTATGTCGTAGGCGTGTGGATTGGAAATAATGACAATAGCCCAATGAATCAAGCAATCTCATCGGGTGCTACAGGAGCATCTCCTATTTGGAATAGAATTATGCGGGTTGTTTTAAAAGGAAAGAGAGACGAGCCGCCTAAGAAACCGGATAATGTTATAGCTTTGCAGATAGATAGTTTAGGAGGAGGACTTCCTGTTTCGGGACAATCTGCAAGGTCGGAATACTTTATAAAAGGTACCGAACCAACAGGACCTGGCTCAATCTACCAGAAAGTTAAGCTTTCAAAACATCAGAGCGGGAAACTTGCGAATCAGTCGGAAATTGACGCGGGAGATTACGATACCAAAGATTATATAGTTTTTCACGAAGAGGATCCTGTCTCAACCGATGGAAAAAATAGGTGGCAGGAAGGAATAAGCGCGTGGCTCTCAGGTCAATATTCGGGAGATGAAAAGTATCATCCGCCAACAGAAACTTCAGACTATCAATCTTCTGAATCTAGTTCCTCTCCTACTCCAACGGACAATCTATCACCGACTGTAACTCCAGTCTTAACTCCAGCTCCAACCCCAGCTCCGTAGTTTTTATTCTTTTAATTTTGCTTTAAATTGCTTTTTTAGCGCCTCTAATATTTTTTCACGGATTTTTGAAACCTCCCCGTTTGTTAAATTCCTTTCTCTGTGCTGGTAAACAATATGAAAAGTTCTTGAATTCTCAAAGACATCAAGAAGACTGACCTGTCTAATCAATGGGCTTTGTTTTTTTATTTCTGCTATTATATCCCTTACTGTGATTTTTTCCGAAACCTCTATTGTAAGGTCTTCAATTATTGGCGGATATTTTGGAATGGGTTTATATTTCTTAGATAAGTTTATTTTTGATAAAATATCCGAAAAATTAAGCTCAAAGAAAATTCCTTCATCGAAAATCTGAATATATCTTGTCGGATCTTCATTTATCCCGCAATCATCAAATAGTTTTTCAATTGTTCCCTTAACTTCATAGAAATTTTTTTCATTCGTGATGCCGGAAAGATAGTAAATTTCCAAAGCACTATCAATATAAGATCCGAGGTATACCTTTCCCAGTTCAAATAAATTTATTTTTTCAAAGTACGGTTTATTTTGTATCAGGGCTTTCTTAAGACTTGGGACAAGAGATGTCCTTAAGTATTCGAATTCTCTGCTTACGGGATTATCAACCCGCAAACTTTTGTTGGGGTTTAAGCCGTTTTCTAAAAGATCCTTCTCGGAAACCAAACTATATGTATAAATCTCTGAAAAGCCGCTTGCTATAAGAATACTTTTAGCTTTTTTTTCTACCCCATAATCTTTTAAATATGGAATTTGCGCAGTAGGAATTTGTCCTTGCGGAATTGTTTTTGGAAATTTATTATAGCCGTAAAGTCTTGCGACTTCTTCGATTATGTCCTCCTCTATTTTTAAATCATTTCTGTATGTTGGAATTGTTACTTCTATAATATTTTTTGTTTTTTTCAAAGGATTAAGATTGAGCCTTTGAAGTAAATTTAGAACTTCCCCCTCCCCTATTGAGATTCCTAAAATCTTGTTAAGCCTCTCCAATTCAAGGTTTAGTTTCCATGGCAAAAAAACTTCTTTTTTAATATCAAAAAGCTCACTTGCGATTTGGCCTCCTGCTTCCCTAAGCACCAGCTCAATGCATCTTTTTAGCGCATCAACGGTTCCTCCCGCATTTACTCCCCTTTCAAAAATACTGGATGCTTCGGACCGAAGAGAAAGAGAAGTTGCGGTTCTTCTAATTAGAACAGGGATTTCGACCGGAACTCTTATAAATATCGTTTTTGTATTTTCAAAAGTCCCGCTATTTAATCCCCCTTTTATTCCGCAAAGATCTATTATTTTTTCACTGTCCGAGATTACAACTGCACCCTTTGGCAAGCGGTATGTTACCCCATCAACGCTTGTAAATTTCTCTGCGCCTTTTGCCTGATGGACTCTCATAACAGATCCCCTGATCTTTTTATAATCAAATGCATGAATAGGATTGCCAAGCTCAAACATTACATAATTTGTAATATCTACGATATTATTTATCGGCCTTTGTCCTATTTTTATCAATTTTTCTTTTAACCAATCAGGAGATTCTTTTACAGTTATGCCGTCTATTATTATTCCCGTAAATCTGGGATTTATTTTTGAATCAGTTTTGATTGTGAGCGGAAGAGTTTTTTTGGGTTTAGCTTGCCCCGCGAAGCCCGGGCGAAGTGGGGGGATTTTTATTTTTGTATTCTCTATTGCTGCAATTTCCCTTGCAATTCCGATGATTGATAAAAGGTCGGGGCGGTTTGGAGTGATTTCAAATTCAAAAATAACATCGTCGTTTGTTTTAATTATTTTTTCTGTGCCTAGGCCCACTTCCGTAAGCCGTTCTCCCAGTTTTTCGGGAGAAAGCTTTATATCGACATATTCTTTAAGCCAGGATAAAGGCACCAGCATAATTTATAATTTAGAATTTATAATTCAGAATTCAGAATTGCTCAATTATTCGCAAATCCGGATTGGTTAATAATCTTAGGTCGTCCATTTGGTAACGAAGAGTTACTAAACGAGATAGCCCTATTGCAAAGGCGAACCCTGATACCTTTTTAGGGTCATAGCCAGCAGTTTTTAGTACATTAGGATGAATCATTCCGGCCGGCATAATTTCACTCCATCCGGTCATTTTACAAAAACTGCATCCTTTCCCCTTGCAGACAGTACACTCAATATAGGTATCAACTCCAGGCTCCACAAATGAAAAATTAGTTGTGGCAAATTTTATTTTTATGTCTTTCCCCATTAGTTTTTTCAACACATAATCAATTGTTCCGAATAAATCAGTTAGCCTTACGTTTTCATCAACTAAAAATCCCTCAACTTGCCAGAATTCAAAACTATGCGAAGCATCTACATCGTCAACGCGATATGTTTTTCCCGGCACGATAACTCTTATTGGCGGTTTAATTTTTTCCATAATTCGAACTTGCATACTTGATGTTTGGGTTCGTAGTAAAATCTCTCCAGGCTTAACTTTGCTATTTCGAGTGTCCAGATAAAGAGTTGCTTGAGTATCACGTGAAGGTGCGTTTGGCGGCATGTTTAAGGCAGTGAAATTGTAATAGTCTGTTTCTATCTCCGGACCGTCTGCGGTCTGAAATCCCAAACTTTTAAATACGTCGACAACATCATAGAGGACTTGGCTTGCGGGATGAAGATGTCCTATCGGGGGTCTTATTCCCTGAATCGTTGTATCTATTTTTTCTTTTAATTCCTGGAATCTCTGTTTTGTTACCCGAGATTCTTTTTCAGAAATTGTTTCCTCTATTGTATTTTTAACCTCATTGGCTAATCTTCCTATCTCCGGTCTTTTTTCTTTGGGAAGTTTTGATAATTCTTTTATTGCTAAAGTAAACCTGCCGTTTCTTCCCAGGAATCGGATCTTTAAATCCAAAAGCTCTTCCTTATCTTTTGCGTCCAATATTAAAGAGACAGCCGAATTTTTAATTTGAATAAGTTCTTCTTCCATATATCTAGAGTAGCATAAAAAAACTCCCAGTCTCCATTCTAAATGGCGGGAAGTTAGAGATGGAAGAGGATCTATGCATTCTTAGCAGATTCAACAACTTTTTTAAAAGTGTCGGGATCGTTAACGACTAAGTCGCTTAATATTTTCCTATCGAGTCCAATATTAGCCTTTTTTAGTTTATTAATAAATAAGCTATAAGAGAGTCCTTCTTTTCTAACCGCTTGCGCGATTCTTGTTATCCAAAGTGATCTAAAGTCTCTTTTTCTAAGTTTTCTTCCATGGTAAGCATAAGCTCTTGCGTGAAGCTCTGCTTCTTTTGCAACTTTAATAAGCCTGCTCTTGGTTCCTCTATATCCCTTTGTGGCTTCTAAAAGTTTTTTATGTTTTCTTCTTGATACTGCTCCCCTTTTAACTCTTGCCATAAATAGTTATTAGTTATAAGTTACAAGTTATTAGTTTAGGCTTTGCCAAGCATCTGTTTAATTTTCTTGGCAAACTTACCCCTTAGAACTCCCGGCTCTTTTTGTCTTCGCAGCCTGCTTTTTGATTTTATAAGCTTATGATGGCCTTTATTCTGATGCGAAAACAAAACCTTTCCGGTTTTTGTAACCTTAAATCTCTTGCTTACCGATTTCTTTATTTTTTTCTTTGGCATTTTTCACCTCCGTCTTCAAGCTTTGTACTCCGCTTCTTGCCGGCGATAGAATAACTATCAGTTGCCTTCCTTCAAAATGTTTTTCCCGCTCAATTTTTGATACACCCGAAAGAAACTCAATGGTTTTTTCTAATATTCTTTCTCCAAACTCCGGATGCGTTATTTGCCGTCCTGCGAATTTTACTACAAATTTAACTTTATTTCCATCCCCCAAGAATCCCCGGGCCTTTCTTAGAACAACCATTAGATCATGCTCGTTCATAAAAGGACCAAGTCTCAGCTCTTTAGTTTCCGATCGTTTTGACTTTTTTTTCTCCTCTTTCTTTTTCTTTTCTTCTTGGTATAGGAATTTTTTAAAGTCAATAATTTTTGCAACAGGAGGCTTAGCGTTTGGAGCTATTTCAACCAGATCAAGACCCAATTCCCGTGCTTTACTTAGTGCTTCGAATTTGGAAAGAATTCCTAATTGCTTACCGCCTGATTCCAAAACACGCAATGTGCTTGAAAAAATTCGCTCGTTTACTCTATAAAATTTTCTGTTTTCCTGTCTTTTTTTAGATCTTTTTATCAATTTCTTCCTGTAACTTTTGTAAAAATTCGGAAACTTCCAGTTGTCCCAAATCTTTTCCGTCTCTTGTTCGGACCGAAATTACGTTCTCTTTTTCTATTTCCTTATCCCCTATTATACCCATATAGTTTACTCTTTGTAAAGTGGCGTCGCGGATTTTAGACTGAAGCGTTTCTGCTCTATCATCCAGTTGGGCTCTAATGTTCGCGTTAATTGCCTCATTATAAATTTCCTCCGCTTTTTTCTTATGCCTGTCTGCAATCGGCATAATAGTTACCTGGATAGGAGAAAGCCAAAGCGGAAAAGCTCCCTGATAATGTTCAGTTAGAATTCCTATAAAACGTTCGGTTGATCCAAGTATGGCTCTATGAATTATAACCGGGCGTTTGGCTTTTCCATCTTTATCTATGTACTCAAGTCCCATCCGCAGAGGAATTTGAAAATCAAGCTGAATCGTTGCAAGCTGCCAGTCCCTATCCTGAGAATCCTTTATGTGGATATCAATTTTGGGACCGTAAAATGCTCCGTCTTTTTCTTTAATATCATACTGTACTCTTGCGTCTTTCAATGCTTGATCGAGATTTTTCTCTGCTTCCGCCCACAGTTTTGGATCCCCCATCGCTTTATCTGGTTTGGTAGCCAAGTAAAAATGCGGCTTAAAACCTAGGGATTCGTAAAATTCAGAAACTAAAGAAAGCAATTTTAAAATTTCTTCTTGAATCTGGTCTGGCCTTACAAAATGATGCGCATCATCTATGGTAAACTGTCGGACTCTCAATAATCCTCCCAAAACTCCAGACAGCTCTCTTCTGTGCAAGACATCAAATTCGGATAATCGCATAGGAAGATCTTGATAACTTCTGGTTTTTGAGGCAAAAATCAGTGAAGCTTGCGGGCAATTCATGGGTTTTAAGCTCCATGATTCATCGTCTATTGTTAAATTAAACATATTGTGTTCTCCAAAGTGCTCCCAGTGGCCGGATTTTTTAAACAATGAGCTTTTGACCATGATCGGAGTTGATATCTCCTCATATTCTTCCGCAGAAAGCCTTTTTCTTAGAAAATTTTGAAGGGTACAATAAATAGTCCACCCCTTTGGGTGCCAGAAAACTGCGCCGGGCGCATACTCCGAGAAAGAAAATAGGTCAAGCTCCTGTCCTATTTGTCTATGATCTTTAAGATTTGACACCGATTTAATCGGGGCTGATGATTTATTCATTTAAGCTATTTTATCAATTGGGGATTATTTTGTAAAACGTAATTTGTAATTTGCGAGACAAAGTTTCCAATAAACGGGACTAAGTTGATGTTTTTTAATATAAGACTTAGGATTGCAATTACGATAGATACTCCAACTGTTGCGCCAAGTCCCCATGCAATCCCACCAACAAAATTATTAAAGATGATATCTTTAAAATGCCTTTTTACTCCTTCGTATTTTTCCACAGATTTAGTATAGCAGAAGATAATTGTTTTTAAAAACCTATTTTGGTAGAATTGTAAAGCTTGGAGTTGTAGCTCAGTTGGTTAGACCTGCCCGCCGCACTTGGAGTTGTAGCTCAGTTGGTTAGAGCGCTGCATTGACATTGCAGAGGTCACAGGTTCGAGTCCTGTCAGCTCCACTCTGGCAAGGCAGGCGGAGCGCTGCATTGACATTGCAGAGGTCACAGGTTCGAATCCTGTCAGCTCCACAGCAAGGCAGCGGGGCGCTGCATTGACGTCGCAGGGGTCAGTGATTCCCTGCCCGCCATCGGCTATGCCGAAGGCATTGCAGGCGGGGAGTCCACTCGGATCCACAGCGAAAATCGAAATTATAAATAAATCTAATGGTAGAACAAAAAATATCAAGATCAAGGGATTATAATTGGAGACATCATCCAAGCTTCAACCATAATCGTGAAATAGGCAAAGCGAGACAAAGAAGAGCTCTGTTTGTCATACAAACTTTAGTTGAAGAAGGAGTTTATTCAATGGTTACAAACGCAAGCGGTAAGCAGGTCAGGGATGGTATCGATTTTTGGCTTTATCCGCAAGGCGTAGATTACAGAATTCCTGTGCAGGTAGGAGGAAGCTATGATGCAATGCAGAAATTCATAAAAAGCCGCAGGAAACCAGAGGAGATTATGGTTTTGGTTGTAAACGAACATAAAGACGATGAGAGAATAAGAGTCGAACTTAATAAAGCAGTTGCAAGATGGAATTCAAACAATATGCCCCAAATGCTTCAATAACAAGTCTAGGTTTGACTCCTTTCGCATCCACAAAGGCTAGATTTTTAAACGATTGACATGTAAGTCTAATGCTTTTATAATTCCCTTACAAATTAGTAAACTGCTCTATTAAACAAACTATATGGGCAAAATAGAGAGAGCACCCACGCGAACTATTAATAGACAGCCGATCACGCCCCTTATTGATAGTTTTGATCTCCAAAGCAACGATGTAGTCTTACCCAAGTCAACTGCTATTGGATTTTTAAGCACTGACGGCTTGTTTACGGGTGATGTCCTTGCCGATACGCAAATGCTTATTGCTGACTTAAGTAATAATGCAGAAAATGACGATAAGCGATCTAGGGTTGAAAACACTTTAACTAAGCTTGGTGAAAGGCACAAGGGATTCATCGAACGTGTACTTAGGGGATTTGACGGCAAATATGTAACAGTGAGCCTTTCTTCTTCTCTTCTTGCTGATCTTTTTCCACTGGACGATGGACTGCCAGACGAACGGCCAATCCTTGCAAGAGAGACGAATCCAATTATAGGAACATCTGGTGTCCGTCTTGCCGTAGTATGTCCAGGAATTGCAAAAATGCAGATAGAATCTATAGTAGGAGCAGGGGTTGAACTAAAAGCTCAGGGTTATAATCCTAAGCCAAGAATTGCTGTACCGCTTGTCTCTTTTTCTACTGAACTCAGCCCAGTGAAAAACCAGATTAGAAGTGCCTTAAGCTTGCAGGATACCAAACTAGATATTCCTTGCGGGGCAATTATATGCACCCCAAGAGGCGCTCTTACCGCAGATGAGTTAGCACAATCCGCAGACTTTTTAATTATAAATACAGATTTACTGACGCAAACCACCTTAGGTATGTCAAAGGTAGACACGGATGCCAATGAAGATGATGTCGTACCCCACTACATGAGTATTGGGCTTTTTGCCAATAACCCATTTAATACTTTAGACATTGATGGTGTCGGAAAATTTATTGAAACAGCCATTAAGAGAGCACGTAAGACTAATCCTGAGATAGAAATAGATGTTATGGGTTCTCACCGAGGCAATGAAGCGATTAGACTTTATAAAAGACTTGGTGTAAATCACCTTATTGCTCCAACCAGCTATTGGAATTAAGAAGAATTAGTTTAACGCCGAGAGGTGAGTGCTTTATCCTGCTTGGGTTGCTACGACGCGTTCGTTGGAGAGTCCAAAAGTTGTGCCTTGCTTTTTAAACATTGCCCAGTAACCCTTTTGCTTTTTCTTGCTTTTCATAACAGAAAGCCATGCACCCGAGTCTTCTATTTTTTCTCTTGCAGCTCTTACCATCGAAAGCATCCACTGGAAAAATGTAACGTGATATTCTCCCGGCTGTTCAATTCGCTGTTCTACGGTAACTTCTTTAAATTCAATTGCAATTTCAGCAGATGCAGCCGTTATTTTTTTAAGCTCTGTTAAGATTTCCGCAATCTTTGCGTTTAAAACTTGTGTGTTTTCTCTATCAACTTTTCTTGTTACATCAATTATTTCTCTTTTGTAATCAAGTCCGGGTTCAATAGGCCCAAGCAGTGCTTCTTTTTTTGTTTTTTTAGAAAGATGAATTTCTCTTCCTTCTTCCAAATCGCCCGAAGTTTGATCTCCTTCTTCCTGCGGATTTTGTGCTCCCAAAAGCTGTTCCCAAAGACTGTTTACGCTCTGTTTACCAAAATTATCAACTACCGAATCAACAACACCCGACCCAAGACCCTTCAGTATTTCTACCGGGTTATGATCTATAAAGTTTTGTTTTTTTTGCTTCTGAGTCTTAGCAATCATAATGTGGAGATAACCTTATCATAATTTTTTAAGGAAATCAAGCGTTTTTTGCTGTCTTATTATACTTGCCAAGAGATATTTATTCGCCTCAAGTCCTTTTCGTTCATTTTCATCTTTCGCATTTTTTATTGCTTCATCAATATCCGCATCTGTTACTGCTATTTTTTCTTCTTCTGCAATTTTTTGGAGTGCAAACTCAAGTTTTATGTCGTTTATTGCTTTTTTTTCATACTCTTCTTTTAGCTCCTCCACAGTTCTATGCGTTGATGTAAGATATTGATCCAAAGTTAAACCAAGTCTTTTTATCTCCGAAAGAGTTTGGGCAAGCAGTCTTTCTACCTCCTGTTCAACAATTATTTTTGAGATTTTTACACTAACGCTTTTTTGCAGTTCTGTAATTATTTCCTCAAAACTTGTTTCCTTCTGCTCTTTCCCGGGAATAATAATTTTTGTCCCCGACGTTATTTTTTTGATGTTTTCTTTATAACCGTTTAAGTCAACTTGCGGAGCCTCACAGGTTGATGCTGTAAACTTCCAGTCTTTATCATCTTCCAGAATCTCCACATGAATCCTAGGATTTATAATTGGCTTAATGTCATGTTTTTTTACTGCATCTGCGTAAGCCTGCGGAAGTAGTTTTTTAAGAACTTCTTCTTTTATCTTATCTTTATCTATCTTTTCCTCTACGATCTTTTTTGGAGCCTTCCCTTTTCTAAAACCCGCTACATTTGCGCTTTTTACAACTTCCTCCAAAACAATCCCTGCAGCGTCTTTAACTGTTTTTGAGGGAATCGTGATGTTTAAAACTATCGTTCCGTCTTCCTGTTTTTCTATTGTTGAATCCATATATTCGTTGTGGTGCCCTGAGAGGGAGTCGAACCCACACGTTCTTGCGAACACTAGCTCCTAAAGCTAGCCTGTCTGCCAGTTCCAGCATCAGGGCACGGCGGACAGGTCTGCTCGCCTCGCTGACGCTTTTGCGAAGCGGGCCAATTTCGCCAAGTCAAACTTGGCTGGGACGTTTGGCGTCCCGCCACATCCGCATGTAATCGATTATAGCACTGTTTACAGCGAAATTGAAAGACTATCCTTGGGATTTAAGATTGAAAAATCGCTAATTCTATTCATAAAGTACTCAACCCTAACCGCCCATGTGGGAGACGCGGCATATGTTCTTCCAATTTCATAAACGTTTGTTGCTCCTCGTTGGTTCATATATCTTTCTCGAAGACCTTTTGATATTGTCTGTATACCATCTTCCCAGGAAGAAAAGTAAATAACATTATTGCCATATATTCCCCATCCCCAAGCATTATATGAGCTGTAAGGAATCTGATGACCAAAGGTTGATTCGACTCCCGAGATTGCAGCAACAAATCTCCAGTCTAAATTATAAAAGTCTGCGTACCGCACAAATTCCTCTGCGTTTTGAGCAATAGGAGAATTATAAGATTCTAAGAATTCTCTTAATATTTTTACACGATTATCCGATAAGGAAACATTTCTTGCGTCTGCTAAGACAGCAGAAGACCTGGAAGAGTTTTGCGCAAAAACCCTAGGAGCAAAAATAAAAGCTGATAATACAACAAAAGATAATATAAATAAAATTCTATTTTTCATATTGGATAATCCAAAAAAATGGCTTTAGCGCGGATTAACGCAGGAAATAGTACAATGTTTCAAAGCCATAAAAAAATCCTAACGTATGCATTTGGAAAAACATACCTTAGGATCTGATAGAAGTATACTATACAACTATAGGTTTGTCAAGTACCAAACTATAGGTTATTGAAGCTGATTCATGAAGTAATTTACGCTGAGGGCCCAGTCTCCGTTATTACTGGGGGTATATTTGGTCATTATCTGCTCAGGAGTAATCAACCCAATATCCTTATAATTTTTTGCAAGCGTTTTTGAGACAGTTTCTATTGCCTCCTCGTACCCTGAGAAGCTCGTGACTTTTTTTCCATATATACCAAATCCCCAACAGTTATAGGTATCCCGAGGAGCTTTCTTGCAAAGATTTGATTCCTGCATGGCAATAGCCGGTAAGAGCCTAGAATCGAGCCCATATTTTTCTGAAGATTTTACAATTTGTCCGGAGAAAGGTTCAAGAGGAGATTCATACCTGTTTAAAAAAACTCTTAAATTTTCCACCCTACTATCCTTTGAAGATATTTGATCTGCCAGTAAGTTACCTGTAGTAGGCAAAGCCGCAAAAGCCACGGATTGATTGCCGCTGCTTAAAAAAGAGCTGCCGGTTTTTTTATAGGAGAAATAAGAGAGGTAAACGATACTCAAAAATATTATGAGGGGAGTCATAAGAAAGACTGTTAGCGGCAAAAATATCTTTCTCATTAATACTTAATACTTGCATATCTTGTGTCGGCTTGTCAAGTTTAGCGAAGGTAATTTTTGAAGTCTCGGAGCGGGAGACGGGGATCGGACCCGCGACCTCCCCGCCGTGGCGGGGCGCTCTACTACTATTTATAACCTTCTATTAACTTTCTAAATGCATTGCCGCTTTTATAGGATTTTATTTCAGATTCTCTTTTTCTTACTAATCTCAGCGTAGTAAATGTCTCCTTATAGATAATTACAAAAGGGCCTTTATTTTTTAAAGAAGTTGTTTGATTGCCGTTGTGTTCTTTTAAGTGTCTATCGGGGTTATTTGTGCTTCCAATATAGTATTTACCAGTGGTTTCAGATCGAAGTACGTATACATAATACATTGTGAGCGGGAGACGGGGATCGGACCCGCGACCTTCTCGTTGGCAACGAGATGCTCTACCACTGAGCTACTCCCGCAATCATATGATGCACGACCTCCCCGCCCTGGCGGGGCGTTCTACCACTGAGCTACTCCCGCAATCTAGCTATTAGCTCTTAGTCTTTAGTCGCTAGCTAACCACTAACTACTAACCACTAACTACTAACCACTAACTACTAACCACTAACTACTAACCACTAACT
>JBBTYY010000060.1:18222-18522 GCA_038061615.1 Patescibacteria group bacterium
ACTAACCACTAGTTGCTAATCGGTGCCGCGTCGAACGCGGCTTTAACCACGTTTGACGTGGTGCCGAAGCGGTGAATCGAACACCGATAACGTGTTCTTCAGACACGCGCCTTGACCACGTTGGCAACTTCGGCAGATTCGACTTCGCTCACTGCCTTTGCGAAATCATAAAGCCTTCCTAAAAGCGTGTCAACCCTGAGCAATGTCGAAGGGTGACCACGTTGGCAACTTCGGGCTTGTGGGTACTGAGGGGCTCGAACCCCCGACATTTGCGATGTAAACGCAACGCTCTACCAACTG
>JBBTYY010000061.1:0-10263 GCA_038061615.1 Patescibacteria group bacterium
TATTAAACGCTCCCGATCTTATAAAATATCAAAATACAATCTACCGGGAAGTAGCGCCTTAGCGCAAAGCGCTAAGGAAATTCTAAACACGAAATCCGACCCTTCGGCTTCGCTCAGGACGAGAATCCTAAGCACTTGAAATTGGAATTTTGAATTTGTAATTTATTTGGGATTTGTCCCGCCGTAGCGGGATCCCGCAATTGCGGTGATAGTTTAGAATTTAGAATTTAATCAAGGTATGTTATTTCTTCCTCAAGTGTTCGGAAGAACCGAAAAACAAAATTTGGTTAGACGTTTGTTTCGGTGATGCTCAATAAGATATGGGCTTCGTTTTCGTAAACCTTTAAAACCCCGTTATCTATTTTCATTTCCTTATCCTTTCCGTCTTTGGTATGTATTATAATTTTATCTTTAATAACCGAGATAAAATTTTCGTGCTGGGGCAGAACATCAAAAATACCTTTTTCGTTGAATGATGTAATTGCCTTTACGTTATCATTAAATGAGATTCCTTCCTTGGTCTGAATCTTAAGTAAAATTAAAGCTTTGTTAGTCTGATTTTTGTTGTCCATTTAAAAGCTCCTTAGCCGATCCTATAAACATAAATTTTTCCTCCGGTATTTCATCATATTTGCCGCTTATAATATCATTTACATCGGAAACTGTAGTGAGGCGGGGGACATACACGCCCGGCCGGCCGGTCTGGTTTTGCACAACGTAAAAACTTTGAGTCATATAATTTTTTAATTTTGACGATCGTCTGTATTTTAATCTATCTTCCGTAGACAATTCGGCCTCGCCAACAAGAGAAACAATTCTCTCAAATTCAACCACTTCTTTTAAAAGATTTTGAGCACGAGGTGCTACTTCATTATGAAGCTCTCCGACAAGCTCCGGGTTTAAATTTGCCGATGCTGAGGATAGCAGATCAATAGCGGGAAGAAATCCTCCCTGATAGGCAGCTCTTGATAAAATTACTGTAGAGTCAAGAAAAGGAAATATTGACTGGACTCCCTGATCCAATATGTCATCATTGGGTACATAAATTGCTTCAATCGTACTTATAGCATTGCCTTTCGTAGAGACCAATCGTTCATGGAAAGATCCCATTTCAGATGCAAGGGTTGCCTGGTAACCATCCTCCGATGGAATAGTATTCATTAAAACTGCAAGCTCATTTCCTGCTTGGGCAAAACGGAAAACGTTATCTATAAAAAATAAAACATCTTTTTTTAAAACATCCCGGAAATACTCTGCAATTGTGGCTGCCGTAAAGGCAGTTAAAAAACGAATTGCGGGATTTTCTCCCATAGGTCCAAAAACTAAAGATACAGAAGGCAGAACTTTTTGCTCGGAAAGAGTTTGGTGAAGTTCATGTCCTTCCCGAGTTCTTTCTCCAACACCTGCAAATACAGAAACATTTTTGCCTGTCTTGCCGGCCCGCTCCGCCGAGTCGAGGCGAGTAGGCAGGCCCCCGTCTTTTTTAAGAACAATTACGTTATGAATTATTTCGGTCAAGAGTAATGTTTTACCGACTCCTGCTCCTCCAAACAAGCCGATTTTTCCTCCCTTTACGATAGGGGAGAAAAAATCTATTGCCTTTATTCCCGTTTCAAGTATTTCCTGATGAGTTGAAATGTCTTCGTATGATGGATAGCTGCCATAGATTGGCTGTCTTTCTGAACATTTTATCTCACCCAGTCCATCCAGATCTCCTCCGAAGATATCCATAACTCTTCCCAGAACACCTTCGCCAACAGGAATAGTAATCGGTTCTTTTGTGTTTATAACCCGGGCTCCTCTATAGATGCCCGTAGTTTTAGAAAAACATAAGCTATAGAAAGTTGAAGGACCCGAGGATATAATAACTTCCATTTTTGTTGTTTTATCATCTTCAAGAATTAAAAGATCGTGAAGATTGGGCGGATTTTGTGCAAACTCAACCTCGACAATTTGTCCCCGTACTCCAATTATTTTTCCGCGATCTTTATCCATTTTGACTCCATAATGCCATGCTTGAGAATGTCTCAAGCTGTTTTTTATTAATAATTCTATGTCTAATCTTTTCTTTTTCAAAGGCCACCTCTTTTAAAATGACTTTTATATTTTCTACCCGCATTTCAAGCGATGTCATTCGCGATGCAAATTTTGCAAGTTGGGATTCAAATACTGTTTGATCAAATAACGAGGCAAAAATCTGGGCTTCGAAAAATTTCATAATTTTATCCAAAGACGGCTCAAAGAAATACTTTACTTGAGTCTTCGTTTGCTCTTGGACAAGAGGATCCCCGGATATTCCTGTAACCGTTGGCTTTTGAGAAACTATATTCTCAAATCGTCCGTAAACAATAAAAATCCTTTCATATTGAAGTATATATGAAATAATTTTCTTTAAAGCTTGGTTATCAACCTTATTATCAGGGAAATCAAAGTAGTTATAAGTTGTTAGAACACCCGCATCTTTAAACAGTTCCAGGCCGACTCTGCCAATTATTACCGCGTCAGCCTTCTCTTTCTTGACTAAATTTATGAATAATTCGGATGTTTTTTTAATTATGTCTCCATACAGACCTGAATTTGAAGAAAGGAGTACATATAAAGTTTTTCCGTTTCTTTCTATAAATGTTAGCTTACCTGGGTCTTTTATATGTCTTGTTTTCATCCTTCTTAACATCTCGTCTCTATGGGAAGATTTTACCTGCTGGAAGATATAGTTTAGCTCCTCAATGAAAAGACGGCCTACAACAACAGAACTTCTGGTATTTTGTATGCGTGCTGCCGCTATCTCTTCATAGGTTTCGAGAACATCCTTAAGCGTTGAGATTCTATCAAATTCTTCCGTTACCTCTTTTTTAGTTGCCATATTTTTGAGATACCTCTTTTATTATCTGCGGTCCTTCAGCTTTGAGTACTCCGAGAAGTTTATTAAAAGAGTCATTTTCCGCAAGCTTATCAATTCTCGCCCTAATTTTTGTATCAGAATTGTAAGCTTCAAGTATTTGATGCAGTTGTTTTCTTATTACAGCGGTATCTTGTCTCTTCCATAAGTTTGCCCATAACATTGAAAAAGCTATTATTTGTAAATTGATTGGTACAACCTCATTGATTGCCTGATTGAAGAAATTTATAATCATCTCTCCTGTTGCAAGAGTCGCTTTTACGCTCTCGTTAAGTTCTGCTCCAAAATGAATAAAGCTCTGCATCTTTTCATATAAGCTTAAAAAGCTCATTATTTCATGGTTTATGTCTCTTCGCAGTTGAGTTTGAGTTTGTTTTCCTACACGAGTAACAGAAAGAAAAGGATTGATAGCCGGTCTTCTGCCAAGATAAAAAAGATCTTTATCAAAATAAAGATGCCCATCTGTCATAGACATTAAATTTGTTTCTATATATCCTGAGAGATCGCCCGCAGCGGCTTCTGCAACCGTAAGACAAGTTATGGAAGCTTCCCCCTTATCTGTAATAAAATTTCCTGCTCTTTCCATTAGTCTTGCGTGCGCATAGAATATATCGCTTGGGTAAGAGTTTCTCCCCGGGAATCTTCTTCCCAAGAGAGATATCTCTCTATAAAACTTCGCATGCGATGATAGATCATCTAAAACGAGCAAGACATCTTTTCCCTCGTCTCTAAAGTATTCGCTTATGGTCATTGCGGTGTAAGGGGTTAAATATATAACGCCTGTTGGATCTTCGGAGTTGGAGGCAAGAATCACCATTTTATCCAGAACACCATTTTGTGCAAAAAATTCTTCGATCCTTTTTACATCAAGCTTCTTTTTTCCAATCGCCGCATATATGCAGATATTGCCTCTTCTTGTCTGATTCAGAATTGTTCTGGTCAGAAAACTTGTTTTTCCGGTTTTTCGATCTCCAATTATCAATTCCCGCTGTCCATGTCCCAGCGGAATTGCAAGATCAACCAGAAGAATTCCTGTTTCAAACGGCTTAGTTACCGATCTCCTTTTAACAATTCCTGCTGCGGCTATATCTATTGGTCTTTTCTGCAAAGGAGTTTTTAGCGGTTTCATGCTGTTTATAGAGTTTCCAAGAGGATCAATGACCCTTCCTAAAAGCTCATATCCTACAGGAACTCTTAGCGCTTCATTTGTCCTGGTTACCCGTGTTCCCTGTTTTATGTGTTTTTTAGAAAAAACTAATATTTCTACATAATTTGGCGCAACCGAAAAAACCTGACCAAATTCTCCGGTTTCAAATACTACAATTTCTTCAGGTTTTACTTTTGGAAGACCGTTTACATATATAATTACGTCTGCTACTTGTTCAACAAATCCTATTTCTTCTGTTTCATTTAGATAGGCGGTAAAATCTTTCATATTGAAAACATCCTTTCAGGATTTGGCAAAATTCATTATCTCGTCCTTTTTAGTTTGAAAAATTCCTTCAAGAGTTTTCCTTAGGGAAAGATCATTATATATGCCATCAAAAGATATTATTGCACCCCCCAAGATAGATTCATCCTTATCTATATCAAGAACTATTCCTTCTCCTAAATTTTTCTTTACCCAATCGAATAGGCGGTCGATAGTTTCAGGTGTCGGATCAATTGCCAGAGACATTTTAAGAATCCTTATTTTTTTTAAATCCTGCTTAATGCCGTTTAGTAGTTTATCTAAGGAATTATAGTCCGAAGAATCTATTTTATTTTCTTGCACAAGTTTTTTTACAATTCCTAAGGTTTTTTGTCCTACTGTCTTGTCTAAAATTTCTTCAATGTTTCTATTTTTTACCTTAAACAGACTCGAAAGAATATTATCGATCTCCGAAGAAAATTCCTCGACCTGTTCTATAAGCTTAATATCTCTTAAGGCATCATAATATAACAAAATACTACTCATGATTTTCCATCTCCGAGTCCGTCTTTTTTTGCTTTTTCCAAAGCCTCGATTATAAGCTGTTCATGCTGCGCAAGAGGTATGCTTTTTCCGAGAGTAAGTTTGGCAACAGCTTCCAATATTTTATAAATTTTTTCTTCTGCTTTTCCAAGCATTTCATTTTTGTAATCTTCAACATTCTTTTGGGCAGATGAATATTCTTTTTCGATTTTTTCTTCTACGATTTTCTGAGCGGCAAAAGTTTCTTTTTGCAGAATATTATCAAAATCCTCGACCTCTTTAATTGTATCTTCTTCTATATCATTTGATACATTTTTAACTATTTCGATATTCTTTTGTTTTAAGCCATCAAGCTCTCTTTTGTATGCTTCTAAAAAATCTTGAGAGACTTTTTCAAAGTAAGAGGTTTGATGTTTTAGAAGCGTGTCCAATGCTTCCCCCAACATCTTCTTTGACTGCGTATTAAGATTATTGCTTTCTCCAATTATCTGAGCAGCTTTTTTATTCGCATCTTCTACAATTTTTCCTGCCTTAATCCTTCCATCTTCAAGCAAATCGGATTCTCTTGTATGAACTTGACTCATCATCTCATCTGCCTCTTTTTGATAAGCGTTAAACTTCTTTAACATTTGGGAATAAGAGATAGCCATTGCAGCCAAAGCCACCGACACAACAAAAAGAGCGATTACCAAGTCAAAAAATACCAGCGGATCTATGGTCATAGTTCGAATACCTCATTCTTCGATTCACTCAGAATCCTGAGCTTAGTCGAAGGACTATGACCCTGAGCTTCTGTCGAATGGGTCATATAATCAATTCTACAAGATTAAAATTAAATACGCTATACCAACTCCTATAAGAATGATTCCTGCGGTCAAGACTACATTAATAATTATTCCAAGCTGTATTATGCGAGCCGCGAGTGGATTTCTGCCTAATGCCTCAACTCCGGTTCTGGCTATTCTTCCGAAGTATATGAATCCGATAACAAAAGATGTTATCGTAACGATTGCGGCAAGAAGGTATCTAAGGGTTGTGAGAGGAGACAAAAGAGGAGCGCCCGCAACTACTTTTAAATTTTCCACAAGATTTGTTCTGACTCCAATAAAAGTCGCGTTATAATGAGGATTGATAGATACTAAAATTTTGCCAATCGCATTCGGATTTGAGGAAGAGTAATTTTCAAGAGCAATTCCCAGAATAAATCCGTTTACATCGGCTTTTTGGCCGACCCCTTTCATAGATGAACTTGTAATAGGATCATTTTTCTTAATCGAACCATTTATCGTTGATATTCTAACAAGAGCCTTACCAAACGAAATTACAAGCGATGCTTTGCTGTTTTTTTCTCTCAAAGAAACAGCAGGGTTTGTAGTTACGACTCCGTATATTGAAGGATCGTATGCGTAACTGCTTAATTTATATCCATCGGATGTGGCTGTAATAATGTCTCCGTCTCCAACCCTCCTTTCATTTATTAGAGTCGGGAGCGCTATGCCTGTTGCTATTTCCTGAGCCAAAGCCACTCCAGTTATACAAAAGAGCACTATAATCAAAATCAGGGCAGACAATTTTTTCATATCATACTTTAGTATAGTACACAGATCTTCCCTTGCCATGGGTGAAAAGAAACCCGAGATTTGCAAGCTTAGAGAGATCTCTTGAGGCAGTAATCTGGGAAACTTTAAACTGTTTCTGAACCTCCCTGTTTGTTATAGATAAACCCGGCTGATCAATAAAACTTAGAATTGATTTTTGTCTATCCGAAATATCCCAAAAAGAAGAATGAACATCTAAATTCTCGGAAGTTGAGTCCTGAAGTTTTTTATAGACAAGGTTAAGCGCAGCTAAAACAGAATTCGAAAAATACTCAATCCATAGTGTTATACTTGTAACTTCAAGCGCAATTTTAATTGCTTCCAAATAAGTTTGCCTGTCCGCAGTCCATGTTTTTTCAAACTCGATCAACCCTCTTATGTCATAGCCATTCTTATAAAGAAAAACATAAGACAAGAGCCTGGATAATCTTCCATTTCCCAGCGAAAACGGTTGAATCCTAACGATTCCCAGCCCCGCAACGCCTGCCTGAATAACGGGGTGATCTTCATGGGCCTGAACATAATCCAATACCTCTTGAATCCGGGAAGCCGGCAATTTTAAGCCACCCTTACAAAATATATCATAAAGTATCAATACATCTCTTACCGTAACGTTTTTTCCAGGCATTAACCAGTGCTGAGAAATATAATCCAATGCTTTTTTATACAGCATAACATTTTCGGCAGATGGGTTAAGCTTTCTTTTGCTTTTATCTTTTTCAAATATGGTACGCGAAGTCAGTATTTTTACCATTTCCGGTTTTGTCAATGGACTGTTTGCTAAAACTAAAGAATTGTAAGTGCGGCTTATCATAGCATCCCAGCGCATTTGCAGTTCAATTTTTGGCGAAAGCGGAATCACTAGAATATCTTTTCTGATTAAATCAATTTTTTGCAATCTATCTTTTAGGATTGGCGAAAGATTATATGAGAGATTTAGCATCCAAAAGAAATTTATCACAATCTTATCATTTTAGCAAGTGTTAGTGTTGTGAAAAACTTTGAGCTCAGGTCTTATAAATCCTACATTTCTTTATGAATAGATTGATAAGATTATGATAAGATTATATTACCTCTTGACAAATTTTCACATATATGTAGTAATATATATATTATATAAGACTTGGACAAACTTAGACAAAAATATGGACAAACATAGACAAAGCCAAAAACAATTCTCCTCAAACATGGACATTACAATCAACCTGCCCTATGAAAATTTTTAGTATCCAAGAGGTCGCAAATATCCTGGGAGTTTCTACAAAAACCCTGCGCCGCTGGGAGGAAAAAGGAATACTTTTACCACAAAGAACCCCCGGAAATCAAAGAAGATATACGCAGGAACAAATAGATAACTTTAGACGACAGAGAGAGGGTTTACCGCCGGTTCAAGTTTCACAGTCACAATTCCAGACCGCATCCCAGCTTTTTCCACAGCCCTCGGAATCAACCCATCCGGAAAAAAATGATTCAATTCATCCTTCCTCAAGCGCGCAGTATTGGACAGAGGAATTAGTCAAGAGTATTTTAGTTTTTAAAAAACTCGCTGTTTCTGCGGTATTTGTAATGCTGTTTGTCGCAGTTGCCGCTATAGCAATAGCAACTCTAAAATCGGCAAATCTTTTAAACATAGCCAGCCTTCCCAAAGTTTTGTCTGTTCTTGGAATCAGCAAAAATAATCCTCAAGAACCGCAAATTTCCGAAGTTCTAAGAGGAAAAGCTGTTCTTGGAACAGGAACAGAGAGCAATAATTTGGTTTTTGGCGTAAATGTTCAGAGCGAATTCGCAGACTCTGCCCAATTTTTAGACACAATTAAAGTCGCAGGAGTTGCGACTTTATCCGGCGGAGTAATTACAGAAAATCAGGATGTTAACGCAGGGACAGGGAAGCTTACGGCATCGAATGTTTTGTATGGAGCTATCGGGGGAACGGGAATTACAGTGGGACCGGGACAAACACCTACGATTTCAAGTACCGCGGTTTTATCTTTAACAGCCGGATCGGGGATATCTGTTGGTACAGGAACCAAACCGACGATATCAAATACCGGCGTACTTTCTTTAGGAGGAAGTACGGGAGATCTAACGCTAAAAGCGGGGACAGGAATTTCCGTATCAGGGCTTACTATAACAAACAGTGACACTGGAACTTCTCAAAATATTTTTAAGACGATTGCCGTAACTGGATCCACATCCTTTGCCGCCTCAGGCAATACCGATACCTTAACTTTTGAGGCAGGAACTGGAATAACTCTTGCAACAAATACATCAAGTAAGAAAGTTACGATTACGGGAGCAGGAGGATGGCAGGAAAATAATGGAGCGCTCTCTCCGTCAAATATTACAGACGACCTTCTTTTGGGAGGCATATCTACATCAACTGCTAAATTTTCCTTCATAAATGTTGTAGGTTCAGGAACACCAACAGCCTCTATAGCTGGGAATATTACTCTTGATTCAGCAGGAGCAATTCAAACCACCAAAAACCAGACACTTGCTTTAGGAGGAACAACAACAGGGAATATATTGCTCTCTCCCCTAAACGGCAGTGGTGATGTTAACATACAGGGAACAACAACTTTTGGTAGTCTTACTTATACATGGCCAACCGGCGGACAATCAAGCGGATTTGCCCTTACCACGGATGGTTCAGGAAGCCTGTCTTGGCAGGATCTTGGCAGTTCAGTATCCAATTTTTGGAGACAGGCAAATGGTGCAGTTTATACAGCAAATTCCACTGTTGATTTTTTAATAGGAGCATCAACGGGAGCTTCTTCTTCTGCCAAATTCGCAGTCCTCAACATAAACTCAGGAACACCTACTGCCTCTGTTTCTGCAGGAACCGCAGGAGGAGCGTATCTAAACGCAACGGGAACTCTCCAGACAACAGCAAAACAACTTCTTACCATAGGAGGAAATACTACGGGAAACATAACTCTGTTACCGCTCAATGGTTCGGGGATCGTAACAATTGAGGGAAACCTGAACCTTTTGAACGGAAAAGAATATCAGATAGCAGGTAGCTCAGTTTTGACTTCATCAACCCTGGGTTCAGGAGTTACTGCATCTTCCTTAATCTCTGTAGGAACAATTGGGACAGGGGTATGGCAGGGGACTGCAGTAGGCGTATTATACGGAGGAACAGGACAGACATCATATACAGACGGACAGCTTCTTATCGGTACCACAACAGGAAATACTCTAACAAAAGCAACCTTAACCGCAGGTACAGGTATATCAATTACAAACGGTTCAGGCTCAATAACCATAGCAAATTCTCAAGGCAGTATTGATTCCTTCTGGAACCAATCCTCAGGCCTTCTTTTTGCAAACAACTCAACAGTTGACTTTGCCATAGGAGGAACCGCGTCAAGCGAGGCCAAATTCGCAGTCCTCAACATAAACTCAGGAACACCAACAGCCTCTGTCTCTGCCGGAACAACAGGGGGAGCCTATCTAACAGCTGGGGGAACCCTGGCTACCACTGCGAAACAGAGTTTAGTTTTAGGAGATGCAAATACAGGAGAGATAGCTCTTTCTCCGGGAGGAACAACGGCCTTAACTGCAAGAGGAGCCAACTTAATAGGGGCAGGAACCTTAACAGGCTTAACAGGACTTACTTCCTCATGCACTATTACCTTCTCAGGACTTAATGCAAACAACAATGTAGTATATGCAACTGTATCAACGGGTGTTCTTGCCGGTGCGACTACCAATACTTCAAATCTTTGTCTTCTCTCGGGCGCCGCAGCTCCTGCCTGGGGAACCTGCGATACATCTTTGGGATCAAACCTCTGGAACCAAGCCTTAGG
>JBBTYY010000062.1:0-2687 GCA_038061615.1 Patescibacteria group bacterium
GTTTTATTTATAGCAACGAAAGCAAAAGGACAAGTCTTACAAGCAGGTTTCCTAAATCCAAAACCGCATTACATACAAGAGTTAAAGATAGGCGAAGTTGGTTTTATTGTTACAAACATAAAAGATCTGTCTCTTGTCAAAGTTGGCGATACTATAACTCATCCAAAAGAAATGGCAAAACCATTGCCCGGATACCAGGAGGCAAGACCTGTTGTTTTTCTCTCTTTTTTCCCGATTGATTCATCGGAGTTTCAAAAAATGAAAGAAGCTTTTGAGAAACTTAAATTAAACGATGCAGCTTTAGTATATTCACCTGAATCTTCTATTTCCTTAGGACAGGGTCTTCGTGTTGGTTTCCTAGGACTTCTCCATGCCCAGATTACCCAGGAAAGACTTGAGCGTGAATACGGCTTAGATATTATTGTTACCTCGCCTTCCGTTAATTTTATTATTGACGGCAAGACTATCAACAAACCTTCCGAATTTAATCCCGGCCCACAATCTCAGGTTGAGGAGCCATATGCCAGGATTACAATTTTTGCTCCTCAAAAATACTACGGACAAATAAACGAACTGATTTATAAAAAACGGGGGACAATTGAAAATTCGCAAAATTTCGCAGCATCGCAGAAAATTGAGGCAATTATTCCGCTCCTTGAAATATTAATCGGTTTTTACGATGATTTAAAGTCCCAAACTTCAGGTTATGCTTCTTTTGACTTTGAAGTAATTGATTACAGGCCTGCCAAATTGGTAAAGCTGGACATTTTGGTTAATTACGAGCCGGTTGAAGGTCTTTCTCAGGTAATTCCGGTTGAAAAAGCAGAAGAATTTGGTAGAAAGCTGGTTGCGAAGCTAAAAGAAGAAATTCCCCGTCAAAATATTCCGATTCCCGTACAGGCTGTTATTAATTTTGCGAAAATAAAGGGGGGATCGGGCGGAAAAATTTTGGCACGCGAAACAATCGCTCCCTACCGAAAGGACGTTACAGCAAAACTGTACGGCGGAGATGTTACCCGAAAAACTAAACTTTTAGATAAACAGAAAAAAGGAAAGAAGAGGATGAAAAAGTTCGGGAATGTTGAGATCCCTCAGGAAGCTTTTTTGGCAGTGTTAAAGATTTAAAAGTTAGAGGGCAAAAAGAAGCAGGCCTCCAATAATTGAAAGTATTATTCCAAAAGCTCCTATTCCAATTATTACATCGGAAGGGCCAGACGGCGCAATAGTTGGAGTAGGCGTTGCTATAACAGTTGGAGATGGTTGGGCAGTATTAACAGTAATTGTTTGTGTACAACTTGTTGTACTGCTTACTCCACCGCTGTTGTCTGTTAAAGTTGCAGTGGCTTGGAAAGTACCGCCGTTGTTATATGTATAAGAAATCTGAGCACTGACAGTACTTGTTCCAATTCCTCCTCCCGTAGTTACGTCCTGCACCGTGCCATCCCCAAAACTAAATGTGGCTTTATTAATTGTTCCATCGGAATCGTTGCCAGATGCTGTAAATGTAAGTGAGTATGGAGCCGTACCGCTTGCCGCCCCATCAAGGGATAAGGCAGTACAGCTTGGCGATTGATTAACCGGTCCTCCAGGGCCAGGAGGTGCGGTAGTTGGTGTTGGCGATGTTGGTGTTGGAGTTGTTGGAGGCGTTGGTGTTGAAGTTGGCGATGGATCTATAGCAGCTCCCGTAATAGTAACGCTCGTTGGTGTTGTGGAGGATAAAACATTGGTATTAAACTGATCTCCCTGGCCTGTTAAAACTTGCGTTTCACTGCCAAAGGTAACTGGGGTAGTAGTGCCTTGCGTAGAAGCAATTGCTTTTAAAGTAAGAGTACCTACTTTGGTATTGTTTTTTTGTATAAAAGCGCTTGGATTTCCCCCAACTGCCAGATCTACTGTTATTTTTCCTCCCGCTGAATCAAATGTTGGAGCAGGGGGAGATTTACTTGGATCAAAACCGGGAAAAACATTCGTATTAATACTCAACCCAACTCCAGATTTTTCTAATTTAGTCGGGTCGTATGAAATAACTAAATGGACAAAGCTGACAAAATTACTGTTTGGGTTAATCATTATATCAAATGTCACATCTTGTCCAACCGCAGCTGTTGCGGAAGAGGGCTGAAAAGTTAGGGTTGTTGACGGAGCGGCTCTACTTTTGAGCTCTTGTTGTTTCCCAACCAGGTAAACGGTAATAGGGATTGCTACAAGAAGAATTACTGCAAGACCGAATAAAATTAGCTTTTTCGGAGTTAATTGTGACATATAAACCTTAATTTATCGTATAGAAGAAAAAACACTATGTCAAGCATTTTATACTATAGGTTATTGACAGTGGAAATATTTTGCTGTATAAATTAGCAATCACTTCTTAAGAGTGATATTTTTTAGGCTAATACAGTTATGGCAGGTAAAAACAAAATTAAACCACTATTTGATAATGTTCTTATAAAACCCCTTGAGGCAGAAGAAAAGACTCCAAGCGGGATTATTCTTCCGGACTCTGCAAAAGAAAAACCACAAATCGGAGAAGTTATGGCAGTGGGGCCCGGTTCTACAACTGATGACGGGAAATTAATTCCAATGACAGTAAAGATAGGACAGAAAGTAATGTATAAAAAATGGGGCGGAAGCGAGGTAAAGGTCGAAAATGAGGAATGGACAATCGTTGAACAAAAAGATATATTAGC
>JBBTYY010000062.1:2787-5178 GCA_038061615.1 Patescibacteria group bacterium
TTATGGCAAAACAAATCAAATACAGCGCAGACGCAAGGCAGTCTTTGATAAACGGAGTAAACAAACTGGCGGATGCAGTTGTTACAACTTTAGGACCAAAGGGAAGAAACGTTGCCCTTGATAAAAAATGGGGAGCTCCGAATGTTGTGCACGACGGAGTAACAGTTGCAAAAGAAATAGATCTTGAAGACCCATTTGAAAATATGGGAGCTCAGCTTGTAAAAGAGGCGGCAAGCAAGACCAATGATGTTGCCGGAGATGGAACTACAACCGCAACAGTTCTTGCCAGAGAAATTGTTAATCAAGGATTTTTAGCAGTAAACAGCGGATATAATCCAATGCTTTTGAAACAAGAAATTGACGAAGCTTTACAGGATGTATTAAATGCTTTAAGTAAATTAAAAGCTGATATCAAAGGAGATGATATTGAGAAGGTCGCGAAAATTTCCGCTCAGAATGAAGACATAGGTAAGAAAATTGCCGAGGCATTAAACAAAGTGGGTAAAGATGGAGTTGTTACAGTTGAAGAAGGAAAAGGTCTTGAACTATCAATCGATTATAAAGAAGGAATGGAGTTTGACAGAGGTTATGCTTCTGCCTATTTTGTAACAAATCCGGATAAGATGGAAGCAGAAATTGAAGATCCATACATTTTAATTACAGATAAAAAAGTTTCGGCTTTAAGCGAACTTCTGCCATTTTTAGAAAATCTTGTTAAGGTTTCAAAAAACTTGGTTATTATTGCAGATGAGATAGAAGGAGAGGCTTTAGCGACACTTGTTGTAAATAAACTTAGAGGAACTTTCAATGCTATAGCAATTAAGGCACCAGGTTTTGGAGACAGACGAAAGGAAATGCTTGAAGACATAGCAACATTAACCGGAGGAACTGTAATCTCTGAAGATACAGGAAAAAAATTTGAAAGCGTAACCTTGGAGGATTGCGGACGTGCGGATAAAGTCTGGGCAGACAAGGAAAATGCAAGAATAATCGGCGGAAAAGGAAAAGCAGTAGGTATTAAAGCAAGGATCGCTCAATTAAAAAGAGCGATAGACGATACAACCTCGGATTTTGATAAAGAAAAACTTGCGGAAAGACTAGCAAAACTTTCGGGAGGAGTTGCTGTAATAAATGTTGGAGCGGCAACAGAAATTGAACTTAAGGAAAGAAAAGAAAGAGTCATTGATGCGGTTGCCGCAACGAAAGCAGCAATAGAGGAAGGAGTAGTTCCTGGTGGTGGAATTGCACTATTTAGAACAAGAGAGGTTCTGGTAACAGGTAGTACAAAAGTTGAAGCATCTGATTCTCCAAGCAATAAGCAAATATTTGAGCTGACACAACATAAAAATCCTGGAAATCAAATCTTGTATAATGCTTTATCTGCTCCCTTAGTTTATATCTTAAAGAATTCTGGAAGAGATCAGCTTTGGATAAACGATACCGTAAGGCAAATAAAATTTAGTGAGGGAGAAAAAGGCAAAAATAAACACAACATTGGATTTAATGTATCAACTATGAAGTTTGGGGATATGATTGAAATGGGAATAATTGATCCTGCAAAAGTAGCAAGGCTTGCTCTTCAGAATGCAGTATCTGTTGCAGGAATGATCTTAACTACAGAAGTATTAGTAACTGATATTCCCGAAAAAAAAGAGCCATCAATGCCGGGAATGCCTCCTTCGGGAATGGATTATTAATATATTAATTTTGAAAATAGAAGCCGCTTTTTATAGGCGGTTTTTTGTTGGTAATTTTTGTGCTATATTTATTTAGATGAAAAGATTGCTTTTTTACATTATCCCCTTTCTAGGAGTATTGATTATTTTTGCCGGTGTCGTTTTATTTTTAAATCAGAATTCCGGCAAAGGAGCTTTGCAGGTAACGTCTGCCCCCCAAAGCCAAGTATATTTAAATGGGCAATTGATTGGAACGACTCCGCTTTGTAAATGCGATCCGAAGGATGTGATTCCTATTGGAAATTACAGGATTACATTAATTCCCAAAGAAGGGAATTCTAAGCCCTATGATGAGCAGATTACAATTAATAAATCTACGTTAACAGTTGTTGATAGAACTTTTGGAGAAAACTCATCGGGCAGTGTTATAACATTAACACCTCTTTCAAATAAAAAAGACACAGAGCTTATGGTAATTTCTTTCCCGGATAAAACAAATGTATTCTTAGATAATAATCAGAAGGGAATAACCCCTGTTTTATTAAAGGATGTAATAGAATCGGATCACGAACTAAAACTCACAAAAGAAGGATACTTGGACAAAACTCTGCGAATTAGAACCGCTTTGGGTTTTAGATTAAAATCAATTGTTTTTTTAAGCGTAAATCCGAGTATTGCAAGCACATCTTCCCAAACTCCGTTATCTACTCCTCAA
>JBBTYY010000063.1:0-39296 GCA_038061615.1 Patescibacteria group bacterium
TTTGAATAAATTGTAAGAGGAGAAAACAGAAATAATCAAAAACGGCCAAAACCAAACCAACCTTTCGATTAATACCCAGGGCACATGAAAAAAATTAAACAATAACGATGTAGTAGATAAAAAATAAGTATTTAGTGCGAGTAAGAAAACCGTGGTGCCTCCAAGTCCATTAAAAAATCCTGGGTCCCATGCGTATGGATAAAGAGTAAATCCACGAATCATCTCGGGAAACTTATGACTCCAATCCCCCGATGATAAAGAATAAAAACTAAACCAATTCTTAAAAATTAAAAAAACGATAACAATCAAGCCTAGATAAATCAAAAACAAAATAAAATTCTTTTTCATAAGCGACCTACAAAATTAATAAATATTTTGCATTTTACGATATTTTTCCCATTAAAATTCATTTATACAACAGCAAACATCTGCGGATAAATTTTCCTGTAATAATATTTCTTGCTGAGCCTATAAGCATTTTTGCTGTATGCAGAATAATTGTTTAGAATCTTTCTAACACTGTCTATTAAATCTTGGCTGTTGTTGTAGTCAATTACAACACCCGCTTTTGACCTATCAATCTCCTCTGAAATTTCAACCAAATTTGTGGTTATAACAGGAATTCCCAAGCTTAAATACCTTTTAATCTTCCCCGGATCTCCATACTGGGAAACATTACTTGGATCAGACGTATATGTAGCAATTCCTATCGTACATTTTCTTAAGACATCATTAAACGACTCCCCTTCAAGGAATCCATAAAATGTAGCTGTTATCTTAGATTTTTTTGCCCGTGCTTTAAGATAATTCTCATCAGGACCAGACCCAACTATTTCATATCCAATATCACCAAATTCACCTATAAGCGCGGTAGCATTATTAAAGATTATTTCAACTCCTTGCGTTTTTTTTAGAACACCTATAAAACCAAATCTCAATGGCTTTATAGACCTTTTCTTCGGTATTGCAAGCTTATCTGTACCAATCGGTACAATAGGATATCTCGCCTTTCCGTCATAAATTCCGATATTTTTTCGCAAAGTTAAAAGTCTGTTGTTTACAAAAGTAACCACATCAGAATGAGAGCTTATTTTGTCAAACTGCCAATAAATGTATCTCATAAACATAACGAATTTATTTTCGTGGATAGGAGGATAATAATCCCAAACCCAAAAAATTGTTTTATCAACTATGCCTGCGCCTTTTAAAATCCTTCCAATCCATGCAGTAAACGCATTAACAGTAAAATAAATATTTATCTTTTTAAATTTACGTTTTAGCCAAAAAGAATATGCAATTATTTCAAAAAATGTCATTACCGATCTAAATGGTATAAAAGCATGAACATACTTAGTGGAAATCGGAAACTGAAATAAGTATAACTTTTTTTTCTCCTTCCCATTCTTATATATAATTAATTGATTAAAAACTCTCTCATCATTCAAATTATGGAAACCTAAAGAGAAAAGACAAACATTCTCAAAATTATCTAAAAGATAATCTAAAATTTTTCCTGAATTTTCGTATGGAGAATAATTCACATATATAATAGTTTTTTTATTTCTACCGCTCATATTATTACCAGAAATCAAGTAGTACTTATTACGCTATCTATTAAATTAACTATCATTGATACATCTTCCATTGGAAGATCCTCGTAAAGCGGGAGACAGAGTACGGAATGAGATATTTTTTCACTGTTCTTCAAGTTATATTTTTCGTTGATGTACGGAAATTCATGAATTGGCGGGTAAAAATACCTTCTTGGAATGATCCCGTTTTTTAAAAGAACATTTTGAACCTTCTTCGTAGTCTTTTCGTTCTCAAAACAGATTGGAAAATAAGGATATGTAAAGTAAGTTAAATCTTTACTTAAGACTTGCAACTTTAATCTTGAATTGTTTTTAAAATGAGACGCATAAAAACTATAAATTTTCTTTCTCTTGTCCACTCTTTCTCTGTAATCAGCTAACTGCATCAACCCCATTACTGCTTCAAACTCATTCATTCTGGCATTTATGCCAGGCAATACCACTTCCTCTTTCGATTTAATACCATGATTTGAAAGTAATTTAATTTTATCTCTTATCATCTTGCTCTGACTCACAACTGCCCCTCCCTCAATAGTGTGAAATGTTTTTGCTGCATGAAAACTTAATGTACTTGCGTCACCCCATCGAAGTATCGATTTTCCTCTATACTCAACTCCAAAGGCATGCGCCGCATCATATATTAGTTTTAGATTATATTTTTGGGACAAATTCGAAAGGCCCTCCATATCGCACGGGTTGCCAAAAACGTGTACGGCAAGTATTGCAGATGTTTTTTTACTTATCTTTTTCTCCACTTCTTTCGGATCTATGTTAAACGTATTTGGATCTATATCTACAAATACCGGCTTTATTCCTTCCCAAATTAGAGAATTAGTGGTTGCAGGAAAAGTAAAAGGTGTGGTTATTACCTCTCCTTTTAAATCCAGGGCTTTATATGCAAGCTGCAGGGCGAGTGTGCCGTTTCCAAGAAGCATTATATTCTCTACTTTAAGAAATTTCTTTAATTCTATCTCTAATTTCTTACTGAATTCACCGTCATTTGTTACCCAATTATTTTCCCAAATTTTGTTTAGATATTTTATGTAGGTGTTTAAAGGCGGCAAATGGGTTTTAGTTACATTAATCATTATAAAAGCTCCTCCCAGTCTTTTTCTGTTAGCCTTCTCACAACTTTAGCCGGATTGCCATATACTAAAGAGTTATCTGGTATATCAGAAACCACAACTGAACCAGCCCCTATTATTGTATGTTTTCCAATTTTTATGCCATGAATGATAATAGCACCTATTCCTATAAAACTTCCTTCTCCAATGCTAACTTTACCTGCAATATTAACACCAGGACTGATTGTAACAAAATTCCCAATAAAGCAATCATGATTAATTGTAGCTCCAATGTTAATTAGCACATGTTTTCCAATGCTTATATCTCTTGTAAGGATTGCCCCTGGAGATACGACTAAGTCTCTACCTCTATTAACATTTTCTCCTATAAACGTACTAGGATGAATTGACTCAGCAAAACTAAATTTTCCTTCAAGCTCCGTAATCCATTTACTCCTGAGTGGAGATCCTATTCCATTAATTAAAATTGCTTTTTTCTCTTTAAAATTTTTAAAATTGTAAACTTTCCTTGGCAAATTCTTATTACTGCTTTTTCTATTAATTAAAAATCCTACAACCATTGACTCTTTTTTCAAATCCTTAAAGATTTGAAAGACTTCCCTTGCCATTCCTCCATCTCCTAAGATATAAATTTTATTTTGCATAATTATTATTGAAATTTTTATTAATCCAAAAATTTCCTGCCACCAATATTTTCATAATTAAAAAGAGAATGTAAATTGGGAAAGATTTAAAGGTTTTTTTCCACTTGCCATCTTCAATAAAAATTCCTACAAGACGATAAAAGGGACTGAATTGTTTTTTAACAATTTGATTGTAAATTTTTCTATTTTTTTTAGCCCATTTTCTTTTATATAATTCAAGACCTTCTGTATAAATTCTTTTTTTTGTAATAAATCCCCAAAAGCCTAAACGTTCTTCATGGTGATAGGCATATTCATCTATATATTTAAATATAGCAGAAGCCTCTATAAGCTGATTTGTTATATCCCAATCTGCTGGTCCTCCGCTCAGAATCGGATCATACTGCCTTTCGGTTTTAAAGAAAATTGATTTTTTAATAATTCTTGGTACCGCAACAACAGAATGTTGATAAAATTTTTCCTCAAAATTTCTAATCTTATTTAACATTCCTTTTGCAACTACCTTATAAGGCATATACCATGAATCTATTTCTGAAAATTTTTTTTCAAGATTGGAAAAGCTTTCAATCAGTTTTGAACTTAATTCGACATCGTGGTCCAAAATTAGAATATATTTTCCCTTTGCAGCCTTAGCACCAACATTAACTTGATTACAAACCTGCGGAGGCTTACCATAAACTTCAATAAACTTTGTGTTAATCTTGAATTTTTGAATCTTCTTTTTTAACAGAAAACCCTTAGCCCAGTAATTATTGGAAATAATTACTTCATATAGGTTCTTAGAGCAAGTTTGTTTGTAGATACTTTCAAGAGGAATATCTATAAGATTAAGGGAATTTTGGTATGTTGGTATTATTATCGAGACTAAAATTTTATCTTTCATTATTGATAGGAAAATAGATAATTTTTGGCAGGTTTTTTTGCATATAGGTGATTATAATATATTTCTTTCTAATTTGTATTAGAAACTATGGTATAATTTTTTGTATGAAAAAAATTTATGACTTATGGTGGAAAGAGGGTGGCTTAGCAGAGGGACATGATTTTAAATGGAAATGGCCAAAAATAAAAAGAGTGCTTCCTCCAAAAAATTGCACAATACTAGACTTTGGCTGTGGAGAAGGAAGATATATAGAGGAATTTTTAAAAGTGGATCCCTATAAAATTGTTGGAATAGACATTTCTTCTTATGCTATAAAAGAAGCGAAAAAGAAATTTCCTAAAGCTAAACTTTATGCACTTTCCGGAGATGAAAAATTACCAATAAAAAATGAGAATATTGATTTTATTCTAGCAGCAGATGTAATTGAACATATATTTGATGTTTCAAATTTTTTATTTGAGATGAACCGTTGTCTTAAAAAGGGAGGAAAAATTTTCATAAGCACCCCATATTATGGAACGATAAAAAATCTTGTAATTGCTTTAATAGGCTTCGAGATTGTTTACAGTCCCCATTCTCAACATATTAGATTCTTCACTAAAAAAAGTTTATCTACTCTTTTAAAGAATCATGGATTTTCTGTTCTTTCCTACGGAGAATACGGAAGATTTAAACCCTTATCAAGAGGCATGTATTTTGTCGCAGAGAAAGTTAAAAAAACCAGATATGATAAATCAATTTATAGAGATATGTTGCCTCGCTAATCAGTTTCGACGTATATTGTATTTAAGTCGTTTGAATAAAAAACTTCATAACCATTCTTAATCATCAACCTATCTATAAACCTCTTTTTATTATTTTTAGACCGTTGGGGAATTAACCAAAAATCTCCTGTTTCTACACATATCGCTTTTGGCCTAAACCTCTCCCAATCATTACTTCTTAAAACCTCAAAGTCCATACCTTCCGTATCTACTGTTATAAAATCAATTTTCTTCTTATAAAATTTTTTAATAATGTCTTCTAATCTATATATTTTTACTTTATAAGCTTTTTTTAACTTACAACCTAATTTTATTTTATTTTCCATGTCTTTCTTACTGAAAGTAGACAGGGCATTCATCTCAAACTCATAAAAGACAGCACTATATTTTTTTTTACCAATTCCAACATTTAGGTTTATGTCCCTTTTTCTCTTGATGACAAACTTCTTTAACAGTATGGGATTAGGTTCAATATTTATCCCTCTCCATCCTCTTAAATAAAATTTTTTAGTATTACTAAAAATATCCGGATCGTTAGCGCCGACATCAATATAGAAACCCTTTTTCTTTCCTTTAAAAATTTGCTCTAAAATTAAATCTTCTCCTTTTTGACTAAAAGAGCCCCTAATATATTTTTTAATAATAACGTTATTAAATCCATTAATTAAAAAAAATAGCAAAGCTAAAAAACCTTTCTTTTTGTATAATTCTTTTAATTGAATAAAAAGAGCGTAAAAATTCATTATTTAGTCTTCGAATATAGTCTTTCTAAATTCTTTTGAGATATCTTTAAAGGTATAATTGTCTTCATTTATTTCCAAAGCAACGACAATATTTTTTGATAAGTGGTTTTTCTTAAGCGTATCTTCTAACTTGCTTTTTGTAACAAAATATCCAAAACTTCTATCTCCGACCTTTTTGTAGTCCTCTGATAACATATGAAATAAAAATTCCTTGGTAAAAAAGGGTCCCCATTCTTTTTCATGACCTACAGCATACATAACTAAAATATTCATTCCCGGACCAGATGAAAAAGGCAGTACATTTTCCGAAGGTATCCCAAGCTCACCATTACGGTAACACTTATTTTTACATTTAACATAAAAAATTGTATTCTTAGAAAGCACAGGATGCACTTCACGCAGACTATTAAGAACTTGCTTTTTTACAATACCAGAATGACTCATGTAATCTACTGCTATTCTTATTTCCTGGAAAGAGGTTATAAGCAATACGGCAAAAAGAGTAATGACGCTAATTTTTTTAGCATAGTTAAAAATTCTTATTCTCCCTTTCGAAGTATATAGGGTATACATAAATATTGAAAGAAAGGAAAGCACAGGGAAACTTGAAAAATATAAATATCTTGGTTCAACAACTGATATATGCCGACCCACAAATGAAAGCATAAACGCGTTAGCAAGTATCCAGATCAAAAAGAAAATAAAAATTGGAACTATGCGTTTTGGTCTAATATTCCATAACCATAAAGCGCAAATAGCGATTATAATGCTGAAAATATAGAAAAATGCCGCATCCATTATGGGTGCCTGACTTGTAAAATAAGACTCAATATCTGGATATGTTTTTTTAGTATTATTAAGAAAAAACAAAGCAATTCTTTCAGACCAAACTAAATTTTGTACGACAAATTTTACAGGTATTGTTGCTAAATTATATTCTGCACCACTTCCCGTAATCTGATATTGAACAGGAATAGATTCGGTATTTAAGCTTTGGGCAAAAAGTCTTATGAATAAAAAAATGATTACTCCGGCGGTAAACAAACCTAAATACTTAAAATTATTTTTATTAATTTTCTTTTTATCAAAACAAAATAAATATACTGCAAACAAGGGAATAATAATAAATCCCTCTTCCCTGATGGAAACTGCGGCAAGAAAAATCAGAAATAATATTATAATTTTTTTAAGTGAAACTATTTTTTCTTTTATACCTGAAAGATAGACAAAAAATAATAAGATAAAAAACATGGCTGCATCAGTTGAGTGAAGAAATGCAAGATGCGTAAACGCCTGATACGCCCTTCCATTTAATAAGAACAGTAAACCGGTAAGTACTGCAATTGCTTTATTTTTTGTTAAACGCATTGTTAGGATAAACACTAACGTAGCAACAGAAGAGTGAACAATAAGTTCAGTTAAAAAATAATATTGCGCCTGAAGATTGAATATCTTATAGAGAGCGCTCCAAAAAAAAGTCCCTAGGGGCGAAAAGTGCACCCAAGGGACTAAAATATTCCACCAGGGGAGATTATATGAATTCATTACGTTTGCAATTCCAAGCCACTCATCTTGCTCAAAATAACCATTTAACAAGCCCTGTGTTGCGATAAAAATAATTATGAAAAAGATGGAAAACACTAGGAGAAAAGTTTTTAGATTTCTGTACATATTTTAATGACTGAAAAATCGAAAAGCGCGTTTTATTTTAAAACTGATTTTACTTTGCAAAATATAGTGGTAATTATAACAAAATAGAAATATAATATAAACTGCTATGGAGAGAAAAAAAATCAAACCCTATTTAACTCTAATCTGCTTTGTAATTCTTATTATTTTTATAACATTTTATGCAACTAAAGCTTTTTTACCATCAATTTCTACTACAAATATCGTAAACAATAAATTGGTTGATTGGGGCATAGGATGGAAAAATAAGCAAAGTTTTTATTCCGGAAGCGAATTAGAATTTAAATTTAATAATAGCCGCAGAATATCCTTTGAATTTTCCACCACTTCAAAAGCAGATCAGGGAGCCGAAATATTAATTGATAATGATAAATACTTTATCAGTTCACCGAATTTAAATAACCAACAGCTTTCAATCAGCGTAAATAATAATGAACCGCATACGGTTAGAATACGGCATTTTTGTACCTTCCTATATTTCCCATGCAATATAACGCTCAAAAATGTATATCTTGATAATCACTCGGAATTAATACCTTATAAATCAAATAAAAAGGTGCTTTCAATCCTCGGAGATTCTATTTCAACAATTTACGGAAAAGAAAATTATTCTTTTATGTTAGCAGACTCTTTGGATTACGAACTTCATAATGCAAGCGTTTTGAGTTCAACAGTTTCGAAAATATCAGACGTAGATAACGCAATTAAACGTTATAAAAAAGATATGATGAGCTTTAAATCGGATATGATAATTATCTTTTTGGGTACAAATGATGCGGCAAGAAATGTGCCGTTTAATGATTTTGAAAAAGATTATTCTAAAATCGTTTCAGATATTAAAAGTTTTAACCCTAATACAAAAATATTTCTTGTGGGGATATTGAAAAGAAATGATGTTAATGAAAATATTTTGCAAAATTACAATAATATAATTAAGAATGTTGCGGAAAAAAATAAAGTATATTTCATTGATCCACTCTCCTGGCTAGATAAAAACGATTTGTCAGATAATATTCATCCATCAATTGAAGCCCAGAAAAAATTGTCGGAAAAATTTCTGGAAGCTATATCAACGAGAATAAAATAAAATATTTATTTTTTACTTCTAATATGCGAAGCTTTGTACTCAAGTAAATTCTGTAGCAATCCTATTATAATAAGCAAATATGCAAAAGTAGAAGCTTTATTAACGGAAATTATCCAATTAAAATATATACTAAATACAGATAAAGAAATAATTATAAATGCTAAAGTAAAAGTTACCTTACTTTTAAATTTATTTAAATAAATGGCATAAATCCAAAAACCAAGAAACCCAAGCATAAACCCTATAATTACATCTTTTAAAAAGATTATATCGCTAAATATTAAACCAAAAACTAGAAACGTAAAAAATTTTCTACTAAAAACTATTTTCGGAATCTGCCTTTTGTCTTTTAGATCGGATGGAACATTTTCATATACTTTTATTTTTTCTATGATTATTATCCATATTAAGTAAAAAATAAGCGGGAGTAAAAATACCGAAGATGAAAACAAAGTATCGTTGCCAGTAAAAAATGTAAAGATCTTTTTGATTGCAAATTCCATAACTGATTGCTGGTCTCTAAAAATTTCAGCTTTGGAAAATTTATATTTTGAAATGTAGATAGGATTTTTATCTTTTATCTCTAAGGCGTTGTACGCGTTGCCATTTAGAGATATTATTTCAAACTCGTAAATTTTTCCCTTAGAGTCACCTATGGGAGGAAAACCGAAAGGAGAGTAATCGAGTTTATTAAAAAAACCGCTATCATAGATAGTTTCGTAATACCAGCTGTTCTTACCTTTTTCTCTAATATGAAATACTAATCTATCTGCATTTTCTAGATTATGAATACTAATCCCAAGACGGACTGAAACAATTCCCAAGTTATTTTCTTCACCTGTAAATTCTCCAATTATTTTTTGATTTTTGAATATTTTACCTATAGGAAAATTATTATTCTTATCTCGGTTATGATTGTATTGTAAAACCGTAAAACTTTTATAAGTACTGTATATTAATGAAAGAGAAAACCATAACAACAAAAGTATGCATGGAATTATAACCCATTTAATTGTTCTATTTTGAATTAAGCTATCAAAAATTTTAAATAATTTTTTATTTAGTTTCATTTTTTTTATTTTTAATAAGATATGTTGTTCCAATTAATAAGCTTAATAAGGACATCGCTGTCCCGAGATACAAATATGATTGGGGCAAAAAATATAAAGTTAATACTACGTCAATGCTTCCGTCTTTATTTTGCTTATAAAATAACTCGTCTAAACTATTTTTAATTGTATTTGAGCTTATTGTCCATTCATTCCCGTAAGGCTGTAATGCGTTGTGAGAATTATCAAAAATTGGCTCCTTAATTAAGTAAAAAATATCAGTAAAATTACTAAAAATTGTATTTTCATAGTGTTTCTCGGACGGATATATCTTCCATCCCGGATGATAGGTTTCATAAAAAAATAGTTTTTGTGAAATCTTTAGATTTTTTATTGTAATTTTATATTTTACTGGATTGATTTTTTCATAATAAGCACTATCATTAAAACTAATAATCGTCGGTGAATTTTTTAACTTATAAAGTATATAATTCCCATTTTGGCTCCGTATTAATTCACGCTCTGTAATTGAATTAATTAGCTTTTTGTCCTGAAATTTTAAATAATTCTTATCAAATAGATATGAATCTTTGATCTCTGCGGGAATATTATTTGTTACCATAAGGTAGCCTACATTAATCTGATTTAAGATGACAAGAAGATTTTTATAGTTTCTTTTTGTTATTGACTCTCTAATATTGTCTGATATTGCTGTATGGAAAGATGAACTACCGCTAAGATCATTCACTCCGGTTAAAAATTTAAAAGGAGATGTTCCGATGTAAGCATTCTTACCGTTATCTTCAGTTATTACTGAATAAGATGCTATGTTTTGCGGAAAACCAATAATATTGAGTGTAGAAGGAACCGTTGATTTTACTTTTTCTACAAATGATAAATATTCTTGTGGCAAATTTACGGTTTTATATATATTTTTTGTTGTCCACATCGGACTGTTTACAATTTGCTTTACGGGAATAAAATTAATTGCCACAACAATAATAACTGCAAACAATAATGGTATATAAAATTTGGGAAAAGATTTTTTAATTACATAAAAACAAAAAGATAAAAATGAAGCGTAAATAAAAATATAACCTAACGAAAACTTGTCTGTAAAGTTTCTGAATACAGAAAATCCGGGAATCTGTCCCAAAAGCAAAAAAAAATATTTAAGAAACCCAATATTAACTGTAAAAAAATAAAGCGCAGCAACGAATGAAATGAAAAAAAAGAGAAATATTTTCTCCTTATTACCACTTAAAACCTGTTTGTATTTAATAATCCCCAAAAACAAAACAATAATAAATATTAAACTTAAAGGTAAAACGTAATCAAAATAGCTAATGAAAATATTTTTCAATTGCCAATCATAATCAAATGCTATTTGTCTATGATAAAATGTTAATAATGGATATATAATATTTCCCGTTGCAGTAGCTAATACTGTCGGAGAAAAGCTATCAATTAGACCTTTAGATATTGCTTCTCCTCCTAAATCAGTTTCACCCCGATGTGTCAAAGACATAACAAAAGGAATTAGCCAAAATAGCTGACTTGAAATAATAAATGAAATAAAAATTACAGTCTTTTTTAATCTTTTTTTAAGCGGGTTTTCTACAAAAATGAATAAAAAAATAACTCCAAACAATAAGGGCAATAACACTCCTACTAGCCATACGATTGCAAAATAAGCAATAGAAAGAAAAACAGACCATATAACCGCCTTAAAAATGTCTATATTCTTGCCCCTGCGGATAAAGCTGATGTAGTAGTAAAAAATAATAGGAACTAAAGCAATTAACCACACAGGGGTCAAAAAATGCGAGATATGACTAACGACTGTTATAGGAGATAAAACATAAATTAATGCCACCGTAAAAGATATTAAATACTCTTTACCTATAAGTTCACGGACAAATTTTTGAAAATATATAAATCCAAGAACAAGAGGCAACGAAAATAAAAAATAAAAAAGATGTATTTTAGAATTTAATATTGCATCAAGTAACGATGAAACGATAAGAAAAGGTATAGAGTGAAAATTCTGAATATTTGATGGAAGGGAAGAAATATTAATCCAGGAAAAAAAAGTTAAACTTTTTAATACTTCCGTTGGGTAAGCGTAATAGAACCTGGTATCATCTCCGCCAAGAAAAAGTCTTCTTCCAAATAAATAATAAGGAAGATATAGTAAAAAACCGGCAACAAATAAATTTAATAAGATTACGACAATATTAAATTTTTTTTTATTTATTTTATCTAAAGATCGTTTTAAAAAAAACATATGCAGGGAATTATTATTAGATATTTTTTATAACTTTAGCGGGATTTCCAACCGCAACAGAATTAGCTGGTACATCTTTAGTAACTATAGAGCCTGCTCCTATTACAGCCCTGTCACCAATAGTTACCCCAGGCAATATTACCGCATGAGTGCCAATCCATACATTTTTTCCAATTATTACAGACTTTATTTCATATCCCTGCTCAAATATTAGTTTTTTACTATCTGTATATTTATGATTAAAATCTGTAATAAAACAATATGCAGCAATCCAGGTATTATTACCAATAATAATTTTATCTTGAGCCATAAGAAAACAACCATCATCTATTAAAACATTTCTACCAATCTGAATTTTTCCGGCAAAACCTGCGCTAATCCTTGTATTTTTGCCAATTCTTGTTTTTTCACCGACTGAAACTGAATGTTTATAACTCTGAAAAAAATCATTTCCGCCCGATAAGGTCACCAACCAATTTAAATCATAACCTCTCAAACGCAATAAAATAATAAAAATAACGGAACGTATTCTTGTTACAATAATTATTAACAAATGAATGAGGGTTTCAAATAAGCCCTTATTCCTTATCGCATTAAAAAATATAACAACGTTTTTTTTCATAGGTCTCTTTGTATTATTTTTACCGCATATAAATCAAATGATAAAGAAGCAAATGGAAAAAATATTATTTCCGATATAAAAGACATGGCTCCCCAAAAAATCCATGGTTTATATTTTATCCCTGCATGATCATCTCTTAAGAATTTAAGCCCTCTTAAACCATAAACTTTATATCCTAAATTTTCCAAGTCTTTTTTTGTCCATCCCGACTTATGAACTTGATGCGGATTACCATCGTAATCATGCTGTTCATAAAAACCGTTTGGCGTCAAAAGTACCACTTTATTTTTAGCGATAGCTTCCATATCTTTAATCAGCTTTAACGCGTCTTTTTTATTAAAATGCTCAATTACATCAATAGCAACACATGCATCAAAACTTTTCTTTTTATAAAGCTTAGATAATTTTGTTATATCACCAAGTTTATATTTATCATGTAATTTCTTTTTGCGGCTTTGCGCAATAGTTTCTTTATGTATATCTATACCCTCACTCTTAAACTTTCTTCTAATTTTTCCGACTGCTGAACTATGACCGCAACCCACATCTAAAACCGACTTATAATTATCTAATTGATTTTCTAAAATTTTATAAAAAAAAATATTTTGATATTTTAAGAAAAAATTTTTAAAGTTCATAATCTGATTAACACAACATGCAATTACATTTGCTTAAATGCGTTTAAAAATGTGTTCTCCCAAGTGCTATTTTTTGCAAAAAGCATAGCACTTCTTCTCAATTTCAAATATAAATTAGCATCGTTAAAAATTTTTACAATAGCATTCGCAAAGCTTTTTGAATTATCATTTGCTATGATTGCTCCTCCTATTTTTTCTACTTCTCTTCCTAAGGGTGGTACATGTGAGCTTATAACTGGCAATCCGGAAGCACAGTATGCTCTAATTTTACCAGCATCAGCATAATGTCTTACTGAACCCGGAATATCCCTATAAGGCGCAAGCCCTACTGCACACTTTCTAATTAACTTAGACATTTCTATACTACTTGAAACAAATCCGTAAAAAATAACTGACTTTTCTAATGTATTTTTTTTAATAATTTTTTTTAACCACGTTGTTTCCTTTTCAATTCCCCCAATTACATGCAAGTTAGCATCCGGGAACTTTTGCTTAACTAAAGCTAAAGCTTCAATTGCCACATCCGGTCCGTTTTCCTGACCTAATGTCCCCATATAGACCATGGAATGTTTGTCAATTTCCGAAACTGGGCTCGCTTTAATTTGGCTTGGATATAAACCATTGGGAACATTAATTACAGGAGCGGATTTTGTAGAATCAAGGCCTGCTTTAATGCGCGCCGGCTGCATTGCTTTTGAAACGTCCCAAATATAGTCAACGTGAACTGCGCAAAACCGGTCAAGAGCAAGATATAGCCAATTAAACCACTTATTTGGATATCTATTTGGCGAATAATCAGAAACATAATATACTACTTTTCTCACTCTCCCAATTTTTCGCAAGAGAATACCCGCAATAGTATTTACACTTTCTAAACCGATAAAATAATCAAAATGTGTTTTATCTCTAAATGACCAGTCTATCACTGATAAAAAATCCCTAATCTTAAATCTAATTTGAGTATTTTCTGAATGAGACATTTCTAATAATGGTTTCAACCAATAAACAAAAATAGAAGAATTATGCGTTTTAAATTTCATATTGTTGTTACGATATTCTTCTATTTTAGGCATTACTCCATGGCTACCTGGATGGAGTTGATCAATTATTACTAATTTTTTTACTCGTGGAACTAAAAAATCTCTTAAAGGCTCTATGCTTCCATTTGTCGGTAAACGCTTGTTATCTATCCATTTGGAAAATGTAGCAAATAACACAGAGGAATTATTTGATAATGGGGTTTTATTCTTTTTTGTCATTCTTTAATATTTCTTTTGCCTGGTTAACTATTTTTTGAATACCGTCTTTTAGTTCAATACTTGGAAGCCAGCCAGGCACCCTCCCCATATTATCTGCAGGTAAAGGATCGTGTCCTTTTATTTTACCAGGAATTAATTTAGCCCCTGTTGAATCAGAAATTATTTGCGCAATATCAATTATTCTAACCCATTCGTAACTACTGGCATCATAGACAGTTTTTCGTAAATCTTTTGTATTTAAAGCCATATAGAAAGCATTACAAAGGTCATTGATATGGGTAAACTGACGCCATTCTTGTCCGTTTGTCATCATTGTGATTTTACCTGTTTGTAAAGCCTGATAAATAAAATCAGATATTACATGACTTTTAATATCCTGTTCTTCCATTACTCCGTAAGCATTCCAGACCCTAACGCAAACGCCTTTAAGCAAATTTGTCCAAACTTCTCCTAATCTTTTAGTTGAACCATATACTGTATCTGCCTCTTCTGTTAATTGGCTTGAAACAAAAAGAAAATCTGTCTTTTTTTGCTCTTCCAACTGATTAAATATATTAGTAATTAAAGCCAAATTCCATTTTAATTGAGACATTTGAAGTTTAGGTTCGTAGAGATATTTTGAACCTCCTACGTCCCAGGCGAGAAAATAAATTTTATCTATCTTCTTAAAATCGAACTTAAAAAACCTTCCGTCCTCTTTTTCATTTTGTTTAATATCAAAGCGAATTGCTTTTTCTTGTTTGTTTTCTAAATATTTACAAAAAGGCTTGCCTATAAAGCCTTCTGAACCAATAACTAAATTTGTAATCATATAAAATTGTGGAGATTATTTACCGGACTTATGTACCTGTTTATCAATCCAAGCGTAAGTTTTTTCTAATCCGTTATATAAAAGTGTAGTAGGCTTCCAACCAAGTTTTTTTTGAATTAATTTATTATCCGATTTTCTGCCCCTAACTCCTTGCGGTCCTTTAATATGCTTAATTTTTAATTTCTTTCCTGCTATTTTCATAACCATTCTTGCTAATTCATTTATGGAAACCATTTCTTCCGAACCAATATTAACAGGGCCTGTAAAACTAGAATTCATAAGTCTTCGTACTCCTTCAAGACATTCATCAATATATAAAAAACTTCTTGTTTGCTTTCCATCTCCCCACATATCTATCACTCCATTATTTTTTGCTTCTGCTACTTTCCTACAAATTGCCGCAGGCGCTTTTTCTTTTCCGCCTTTCCAAGTTCCTTCCGAACCGAATATATTATGAAATCTTGCTATTCTTACCTTTAACCCAAAATTTTTATAGTATGCCAAATATAATCTTTCGCTAAAAATCTTCTCCCAGCCATATTCACTATCAGGCGCTGCCGGATATGCAGATTCTTCTGAAAGTTTAGGATTTTTTGTATCCATCTGATTATATTCTGGATAAATACAAGCAGAAGATGAATAAAATATTTTATCTGATTTTGAATACATCATTGCTTCTAAAACATTTAAATTAATGAGCGCGCTATTATGCATAATATTTGCATCGTTATCTCCTGTAAAAATGTAGCCCGCCCCTCCCATATCTGCTGCTAATTGATAAACTTCGTCAAATTTTTTATTAAAAACTTTTTTAACAAATAATTGATTTCTTAAATCTCCGAGGATAAATTCATCCGCTTCCGATTTAGAATACTCCGGTTTTTTTAAATCAACCCCCCTAACCCAAAATCCTTCTTTTTTAAGTTTTTTAACCAAATGGCTTCCAATAAATCCTCCTGCCCCTAAAACTAATGCTTTTCCCCTATTCATATTTTAAAACTAGATGTAAGTAATTTAACATATTTTTCTAAAACTTAAAAGACTTTTCATTAAACATACTTGTCGCAAGACTGTAAATTAAATCAATTATAAATAAAATATTTTTTATCTAAAGCATGACCTTATTAAAATAATCCTTATACCAAACAAGTGTTTTTTTAAGACCCGCGTCCAATGCGTACCCTGGCTTCCAAGCAAGAATACGACTTGCTTTTTTAGATGATAGATATTGAACAGTAATTTCGTTTGATCTTTTTTTATTAAGAATTTTAATAGAAAGATTGGCTCCGGATAAATCAATAATTTTTTCAATTAAATCTTTTACTGAAATCAAATTTCCTGTTCCAAAATTATAAATTCTATTTCTCTCCACCAATTTTTTATCAAGTTTTCCAAGGCTCACATATGCATCTATAGCGTCATCTATATAGATATAATCTCTCATGGCGCTTCCACCCCACATTTCAGGACTCTTACCATTAAGAACATTTTTTATAGTTTTTGGTATCAATCTGTTAAGATTTAAATCTCCAGGTCCATAAATATTAACAAACCTAGGTATTAGTACAGGTAAATTAAAACTGTCTGCATAAGATTGTGCCAGTAAATCTGTGCATGCTTTTGACGTCTCATACGGTCTGGACGGACGCGGAGTATATTCTTCTAGATAGGGGACAGGATTATCTCCATACACATGAGCTGTTGAAGCTATAATGATTTTTTCTAAATTATTTTTTCTGGCAATTTCTAGAATATTTAACGTGCCCTCTATGTTTACCTTGAAAGTTTCAAAAGGACGACTTTGTCCCTCCTCAACCAGAGATTCGCCTGCAAGGTGATAACAAATTTGAATCTTTTTATCTTTTATAAACTTATCTATTTCTTTATAGTTAAGTACATCTGCTTTAAGAATTTTATTTCCATCTCCAGATGATTTTGAAATCCCAAAAACTATTACCCCTAAGAAGCTTAAACGTTTTTCAAGAGCCTTACCTATAAATCCATTTATCCCTGTTATTAAAATTCTTTTATTTTTAAAATCGCTATCTTTCATATTATTCTTTTTTTAGAATTAATCCCAAGAAACCTGCCATAACTTCAGCACTTCTTAAAATTATTATACCAACTGTTATAACGGGATTTTTTGCAAATATTTTCCAATGTTTTATATATGCTTTTTTAAAAGGAAAGAACTGCTTGGCAGCAATGTCTGGATATCGCTTTAAGTATTTTCTAAAAGCCTTGCTATAATAATATTTCTTTTTAATTCTGCCAAAAAATAATGTTTTTCCTTCGTCATGATAGATTATACTTTTTATCTTTCCTATTCTACCTCTAGCTTGCATTTTATAATGGAAATCCGAGTCTTCAACTCCTACAATAGTAATGTCGTAACCTCCAATTGCTATTGCATCTTTTTTTCTAAAAAATCTGCAACATTCATTCATACCATCTTCAAGAACATTACTAACATACCTTTCTGTTGCTACACATTTAGTCCAAAATCCTTCGCCTATTGAAATTTCAGGAATATTAAGCGCTATGTAATTATTATTTTTCAGCGTCTCGTAACAGTCTTTAACTACATCTTTTGTTAAATACATATCCTGGTCTATAGTTAAAATAAGTCCTCCCCGCGCTTCCTTTATTCCTCTATTTCTTTGAATACTTCTTTCTGGTCCATCCTGAAGGTATCTAGCATATTTTTTTATTATTCTCCTACATCTATTTTGATTATCATTATCATAATACAAGCTATCTATTGCAATAATTTCTATATTTGGATATGTTTGCTTTTTAATAGACAAGAGGCATTTTTCTATAGTTCTTGCTGAATCGTAAGTTGGTATAACTATTGTTATCAATGGGAATTTTCTATTGTTCATTATAGTTCTTAACTGCCCAGACGCTTAAAAGCAGAACAATAACTAACGAAAAATAATTAATATACATAGATAATTTTTTTGTTTTTGGAATAAATAGGGGAAGCATAGATAAACCAAATAATATTAAGAAAAATCTAAAAACTATAAACGAAAAGCCTAGGGTTTGTGCCCAACTAAGTTCAAGCATTGAAAGACCTGTGAGAATTAAGAATAAGAACGTCAATGTGTAATTCTTATTAAAGTATTCTTTTAAAAATAAGGCGGTTGATATTGTTAAAAACGGATAAAATGGGTATCTATACCATCCATGTTCAGCGTCACCTGAGACCGCAGTTACAAAAAAAATGAAATAAGAAAGAAATGGAAAAATCACAAATATATTTTTCTTAAGGTCTTTAACCATAAGCAAAAAAACTCCAAACCACCCAAAATAAATCCACCCATCGATCATAAATCTATCGGCAAGATAAGGAGAAGTTAAGAACGAAAAGAAACTGTTGAATGTAAGATTAAATCTGTGAAGTTGGAGCTGCCAAAGAGAGAAAAAAACTTCCCTATCGAATAAAGTGCCGTAGACAAAAAATAATAGAAAAATTGGAACTACTATTAATAGGAATTTAAATATATCTTTATATTTTCTAAGAAATAAGAATATGAATACAATCGAAAGCGTAGCGGTAATCCAAGGCACTTTAGCCAAAGTTAAAAGTCCGCATATTATTGCAGCTATATTTCTAAACCAGGGATTTTTAGTTTTTAGAAATCTTGAAATCAAATATAATGAAAGCAAGAAGAATGGAATAAAAAAATTTTCATTCTGAACTATCCTTGAACCTACTACAATAGTCGGGGTTATTGCGTAAATAAAGGTTGAAAGCAAACCAATCCTATGGCCATACACTTCTTTTGCCAATAGGAAAACCATAAAGATACTTAATGTTCCCAATGCAAGTGCCAATCCCCGGATGTTTTGAAGATTGACATGATACATATCCCTAGCACCTGAAAGCAGTGCGTAAGATCCTGCAACAAGACCAAACAGGGGTGGGTGCTCAAGGTAGGGTCTTACCAAAACAAATCCTGTTTTTTGATAAATAATTTCTCTTCTATTATTATACTGCTGATAGTAAGACCACGAAACAGGCTCATGATTTTGAATCAGATTAATTCCTAACCAAGTCCAGGCATATTCATCAAATGTAGCACCTTGTCTTGGCCAAGTATAGAGATTATGATTTCTTAAAAATAATCCTAGAATTAAAATAAAACCTAAAATTATGTATCTATATTTTTGTAACATATACTTTAGAATATTTGATGTTAGATTATCTTGACTTATTTGAATTTGAATCATTGATATCTAGATTTCAAGAATTCAAAAATTCAACTTCAAGAATATCCAACTTCTAACTTCAAGAACTATCTACTACTCTACTTCATTCTTACTTCTTAATACTTCATTCAGCAAGGCTTCGCTTTGCTTCGTAGCTTTTTCCCAGGTTAAGCTTTTTGCCCATTCTAAACCATTTTTTTGAAATCTAACATATTTTTCTTTACTATTTAATAATTCGATTGCTCTTTCACCCATTTCACTGGGTGTATTTTTAGCTATTACAATCCCCGTTTCTCCGTTAATTACCGAATCCTTAAGACCTGAAACATTATATACAACGCTTGGCGTCCCCTGGCTTGCCGCTTCTATAACAACTAATCCCCAGCCTTCTTTTACTGACGCGTGTAAAAGCAAATGAGCTTTTTGCATGAGTTCTAATTTTTTATTATCATCTACTTTTCCAAAAAACTTAACTTTTGTTGAAATTGAATAGGATTTCATTGTTTCCTTAAGCTCATTCACATATTTTTTATCTCCGTCGCCTACAATCCAAAGTTTTGCATCCTTTAAATCCTCAAGTATATAAGAAAATGCTCTGACTACTTCATCTATTCCCTTCATCTTCACTACTCTACTAACAAAAATAAAAGTTGGATTTTTTTCCTTTTCGGGAAGCTTATTCAAAACTTTATTATTTATAGGACAATTTATTGCTATGCAGTTTTTCTTTTTAATTCCCATTTTTACCAAATCATCGATTGTTGAATCCGCATCTGTCCAGAATTGAATATTTTTATAAAGTTTAAAATACAAAGGTTCAATAAATTTTCCAATTCTATTTACAGGAAACGGAAACATATAGTCCCATATTTCCCGCGCTACTTCATGTATTAATACTAATTTAGGTTTTCTTACATAAAGTGGCGTAAAAAATGGAAGGCCATGGATCTGGTCTATTACCAGATCAAATTTATATCCTGAAAAAAAATAGAAAAACGGGGCGAGCAGGTATACGGTAATAAAATTTCCGCGCCGTACGATATTGACTCTCTCCAATTTTTCCTTATCCTTAGATCCTTTAAATCTAGACGTAAACCACGTTACTTGATGGCCCTTTTTTATCCAAAATTTTGCATGTTCCATTGTAACTATCTCTGCTCCCCCGCTTTTTGGATTTTTAATATCTCGCCAATTTAGTATTAATATTTTCATTATTCAAATTTTTTCCAATTTTTCTTATTTTTCTTTCTATAAAATTTTATTACTCTCACTCGATAGAAAACAGCTAAAGTATCTATAAACATTTTTATAATTATTTTCCAAAGATTTGTAGACGAAATAGAGGAATTTCCTTTAAAACTTAACTTTATTGGCGCCTCATAGATTCTCTTATAGCCTAGAGCATATGCAAGAGCCAATATTTCGATATCAAAAGCAAATTTGTCGACAAGTAGTCTTGGAAAAACATCTTTAACGACTTTTCTTTTAAATAATTTTATTCCTGTCTGAGTATCCTTAATTCCAAATCCAAAAATAATATGAGTAAAAGTTCTATATCCCCATGAAAGTATTCTTCTCACAAGCGGGTAGTCAACCTGCGAGACTGGATGAAGCTTGCTACCAACAATTATATCTGCGTCATACCACTCCATATGATTCAAGAGCATAGATATCGCGACTGGATCAAGATCCATTCCAGCGTCTATAAATCCGACTACATCTCCTACAGCTTTCTCAACACCGTATTTAATTGCATATCCTTTTCCTTTGTTGTCTTGATATCCATAAACTTTAATATTTTTGTTTTTGATTTTTTTAATTTCTTCAAAAGTTTTATCCAGGAACCCATCAACAACTACTATAATTTCGTAATTAGTGTTCAATGATGCCAAAACGTTATTAAGTGTCGCAAGATCTTTTACTATGGTCTTCTCTTGTTTGTAGGCAGGAACTACAAGAGATAAAAAATTGCTTTCTTTCATCAAGAGGATAAATTTTTAATGTGTTTGCGCACAAGATTCCAAGAAAATAATTGATCATCAGATGTTTTGATACTTGCTTCATGATATGAAATTCTTTTTTCTTCTTCCGGATTATATAGACCTGTTGGGAAATTAATAAGAACTGCAGACTCTTTAGATACAACCATAAACCCGTGCAAAGTTTTCCGGGGTATTAATATCATGTAGGGATTTTTTCTTGCATTTATATAAAAAAGATTTAGTAAGCCGTTTGTTGGCGAATTTCCTCTATTATCTGCAACCGCAACGATAATCTCACCTTTTACGACGGAAAACCTATCATCCTGAACTGTGGGATGATAATGCCAAACATCCTCATCTCTGGCCACGCCCGGAGGAGTTTCGGAATAGTACTGCATGAAAAATTCCCTGCCTTCACCATATATATCGTCCCAGTCCTTTCTTAATGTCTCAACCAAAACCCCCGAAGAATCTTTATTGACCTTATACGGATGCATGACAACATCTTTAATGATTTTCTGACTATCTTTGTTTTTAAGAGTGATAAATTCCATTAGTTTGATTGTATAACAAAATTATTGAAATAATAAGAGAGCAGGAAAATAAGAAGAGCTGTAGAGACAGCTAGGGAAACCCCGATGATTTCATAAAAATTATTATGGTAGAAAAATATTAGCACTGTCTGCAAAATTGATGAACCAACAACAGCTGGTGCTATTTTTGTTTTACCTAGGGAGAGAAAGAAATTAACACAAACATTAACAAGACTAAATACAGTTAAATATAATCCAAAGAATCCTAAATATTTTGCCACAGAAAGATAATCTCTTCCTCCCAGAAATAAATTAATAACAATTTCAGGAAAAAGAAAATAAAACACCGTAATTGCCAGAGACGGCAGGAGAACAAGTATAAGAGCCAGATAAAAAAGGCTGTTAAAATTTTTGCCCGTACTGTGTCTTTTTACAAGAAGCGGAAACATTACCATAGGAATTGGAAATGTAAAATAAAAAATAACCTTACCTATTAACGAAAGTCCCGCGTAAAATCCTGCTTCCTGCGGATTAAAAAAATGTTTTACCAAAATCACATCCATGGATGTAAAAGCAGTTAGAGATAAAATTGTTACAAATGCCGGAATTGCAAAAGAATAGATCTCGTCTGTTTTTATTGAAATATCTTTATTTTTTACTTTTAATAAAATCATTTCTCTAAGCGGGTAAAATCCAATTAAAAAGGACGCAAAAGTCATAAAAAAGATTGACCAAAGTCCTCCAAATGCTCTAAAACCAAGATATATAAGTGCAACACCCACTAAAAGCTTTATCAAGCCGCTAACTGACGTTACCAAAGATATAAAACTAAACTTAAGAAGACTTTGTAAAAATGCACCATTTAATACATTTAAATAAAAAGCCGCTACTGTAACACCAGCCAATACTACATACCAGACATTGTCTAAGCGCAAAAAATTACTTATTGGAATGGATAAAACAGCAAAAAGTAAAAATATAAAAAAAGAAAGACAAAGTATAAATTTGAGAAATTTTATATAAAGAAGCTTGAGCTTTTCAATTTGATTTTTTGCATGATAGACGGTTGCAAATTTTACAATAATTGTGTTTAAGGAAGCTGCGGGAACTGAAGCAATAATTATCACAGAGAGAAGGCTTGAAAAAATTGCATAATCTGCGTACGAAAGATTTCTCGCTAGGAAAACATTAAGAAGAAATGCCAGGAAATTGGCAAACATTGAACCTAAGAAGATAAAAAAACTTCCAGTAATCAGTTCGTGCTTAATTAATTTCTGACTTAATCCTAAAATATTATCTTTCATTTATCTTTCTAAAATATATTTATAAGTATCTATAGTATTCCGAGCAGTCTTTTTCCATGAAAATTTTTGAGCTTGTACTATTCCCTTTTCGGAAAGTTCTTTTCTTAATCTAGTATCTGAGAAAACCTTCCTAATTCCATCGGAAATACTATCAACGTCATAAGCATCTACATAAAATGCCGCATCTCCTGCCACCTCAGTAAGAGACCCTTCTCTTGACGTAACTACGGGACATCCGCACGACATCGCCTCTAGAACCGGAAGACCAAATCCTTCATAAATACTCGGCATTACAAACACTGCTGCAATATTGTATAAAACCACCAAATCCTGATCTGACACAAATCCGATCCGTATAATATTCTTATTTCCCTCTGATAACTTTTGTACTTTTACCAAATCCTGATTCCATGGATTATCCTTATCAAAATCTGTGCTCAATAACGTTTTTCCTGTCATTACCAGGGGCACATCTGCTTTAATAGAAGCTTCAACTAGCCTTGGAAGGTTTTTATTCCATGTAACATCTCCTACATAAAGAGCAAATTTTTCGGGAAGATCATACTTCCTGGCAATTTTTAATTTTAAATTTTCAATTTTCAATTTACGGAACTTATCTCCTGCAGCAAGATAAACTACGTCAATTTTATTCTCTGGTATTCCTGCATATTTTATTATGTCATTCTTTGATGATATGGAATCAGTAACTATTCTCTTTGCTTTTTTAAGAGCAAGTTTTTGAATCTGCCACTTCAATTTCCCTTTTATTCCAATAGGAAAATTTTGTGGAAAAACAAAAGGAGTTAGATCATGAACCGTAACTACAAAAGGATTTTCGTTAAAAACCGGTAGCGTTAGAAAAAAAGGCTCAAAGTATGGATAATGTACGATACCTATATCTTTGGGTAATTCCTGCCTGCCCTGCCCTGCCGGCAGGCGGGCGGCAGGCAAGGTTTCTCCTCGATTAAAAAATGTATACGCATTCTTGCTATCATACTTTTGCAATGATTCAATTAAGTTTTTTGTATAAAATCCCGTACCTCTCACTCTGTGCTGCAATGATGATTTACCTTCTATTGGAGAGGTATCAATCGCAATTTTCATTATTTTATTATACCAATCCTTTTTCTTATAAACACAAGCAACACAACTGATATGCATAAATACAGATAAGATAAATTTTGGATGAGAGTGTTTGTTAACTTAATTTCTACGAAATGACTTCCCTTCGGTACTTCTATCAGTATTTTCCCTCTAAAATTTTGAACATTGATCTTTCTTCCATCCATTTTATAAATCCAGCCAGGGAAGAATGCAGTATTGACCAACAGCTTAGAATTCTCTTCAGCATTAATCACAAGCTTGTAGTCTACAGATCGTAGATCCAAAACTTTTAAATCACCTTTCCCCTGTATAAATTCAAATTTTGAATTACTTTTCTTAGGAATCTCCGATAACCACCTGGTATTAAAAACATTTCCGGGACTATTTGTACCATCCGTAAAATTTGACCTAGTCAAATAATGATCATCATTCCTCTGATAGTATGTTGCCCCTCTTGCATAAGACAAGCTTGTAGCTACTGCAAAAGTCACTATAGTGATAGTAATAAAAACTTTAAATTTCTTATTGCCTATAGCTTTCGGAAGCGCACCGGCAAGAAGGGATGCGATCAGTATCTCAAGACTTAATAGTCTCCATGGAAATTGAAAATATGAAAGTAACGGCAACTGTCGCCATAACGGCTCAGAAAATGAAGTCATAAAGAAAAAAACTACAATAAAACTGGAAATAAAGAAAAGTAAGGTTTTTTTATTTTTGTAGAAAAAAATAAGTGCCAAAGATAAAATAAACGAAAGAATATTAGCAACTCCAATTTGTACAGACATTGGATTTGCTAAGTCTGAAGGAGAAAGACCGTATCCCCAGGAAGGTATTGTAAGTTGATAAATCTCCGGAAAGTTCTTTGTTGGATCAAATATTTGCAGGCCTCTGACCAAATTGGTTTCCAGAATTGCTGGAAGCCAAAAAGGAGATGAAATTCCGAATCCAGTGAAAATTATAACGATCAACCAAATGATTCCGGATTTAATATTGTCTGAATTTAAAATCAAAAATAAAGCATAGAAAATGAAAAATCCAAAAAATAGCAAAGCCAATATATTATGAGAAAGAATAACCAAGGAAAGTGACAAACATGAAATAATAAAGAAAATATAGCTATTTTTTTTATGAAAATTTAGGTATGACCACAAAAGTATTGGAAAAACTCCAAGAGCCCATACTTCACCTACCGACCCTCTTACGTAAATGTCGACCAAGTGATAAGGTGAAAATGTGTAGAATACTGAAGAGACCAACCCTCCCGCTTTTCCCCAATAAGATTTCGTCCAAAGATAGAAAAAAAATGAACCCGTAAGCGAAGCTAATATCATATTTAACTTAAATGAATCAATAAAACTAAATCCCAATATATGTAGAGCAGATGCAATATAATTAGGGAGCGGATAAACGTAATTAAAAAGCGGGATACCGAAGCCATTATTGAAATCAGGTGCCCACCGTGGATACAGACTTCCCTCACTCAACACTTTATAAAATTGCTGAAACCTTAAAACATGATACTCTCCATCATGCGTGGGAGGTAAGCCTGAACTTAAAAGAGAAGCGACTGCAATAAATCCTATAGACAAAACCAAGAGCCAATCACTATATTTTGTAAATAATTCCTTGATTATTTTCATAGATTTTATTGAAATATTTATCAAAAAAGCTTAAGTTAGCTGGGTACCTATTTATTATAAACTCTTTCTTGTAAATAACGACATATTGTATGCTGTTCTCGTATAATATATTTTTTACTTCATTATAATTTTTACCTAAAAGCACCTTTTGTCTTTGCCCTATTCTTTTACTTGGATCTCCGCCATATTGATAAATATAATGAGACCTTCCGAGAAAAGTCCTCCTGCCGGATATAGAAAGAGGGTCATAAATATCCCCATTTGTAAAGATGAGTGAGCTTTTCGGTATTCTTTCCTGAGCCCATCTTGCGAGATTAGATGATCTATAGTCAGGCACTATAGCACGCACGTCATTCTTCACTACAAGCAAATGGAAAAACCCTGAAATTATTAACAAAAAAACGAAAATAGTGCTCAAGATTTTACTTTCTGTATTTTTTTTGTAAAGCTGAACTAATCCCCACCCTGTATAAATATTAGCAAGAATTATCCATACATTAAAAAACTTATGATTATCAAAAGCATCACGCGAGAACTTAAAAAGATTTGCAAAGACGAATAATACAAAAAAGCTTATAAATATTTTCCTTTGCTGCCAATTCGATTTCATAAAACCAAATACTAAAAGAGGAATTGAAATTCCCAAATTCCACATCCAAAATACAACGAAATTCTTAACTGAAAAAATATCGTGTGTTATAAAACCCGGATAGAATTCGATCGTATTCAAAGAATTGACTTTAATAGAATAAAATTGAGGAATCGCCAATAAAAGTGAAATAAACAATATGAGAATCAGCTGTTTTCTCTTGTCTTTCAATAACACAATCATCACAAACAAAACTATATATAAGGAAATTAGCGCTGGAACATGCCAAAAGGGAAATATCCCTACAATTATTGCGATAAAAAAAATAGATTTTTTATGCAAATTATTCTTTAAAATAAAATAGATGATGAGAAAAAACCATAGAAGTGCAAATATTAAATGACGTTGATTAAGATATACATTTATATTCAAGAAGTTTCCTTTTATGACAACTCCCCAAAGCTCTCTCATAAAATATTCGTTATGATTATAAAGTCCTACAATAGATAATCCATACTTTTTGAAAACCTGTATGAAAGACAAATCGCTATTAAAAATTATTAGTAGGCTCGACAGAAGCCCTACGTATCTATTCTTAAAAAGAAGATAGGCAAGTTCATAAATAACGACCAGCAGGAAGAATAAAGACAAGACACTGATGATATTAAACGCAAGATCAATTCTCATTCCTAAAAATTCTAGAATTCCCACATAAAAATCGAAGAAATAATGATAAATAAAATTTTTGCCTGCATAAAATGGTACTTCAAATGAGCTATTGCCTCCACTTGTCAAAAATCTTGCAAAAGGTATATGTGCACCAAAATCCATATATGTATTCGAGCTTATGAGAAAGCCTTTTGAAGCATTATCGTAAGAGAAGGATTTGTTAAAGAAATAATATATAAGCCCAATCAGCGGCAGAACTAAACAGTATTTTTTTTTAAATTCGGTTCTCCATATATTTTGTTTAAAAATCGAGTAAAAAAATATCGAAATCGACGCACCAAAGTAAACGATAAGAGAAGTTGGAAGATCACGTATCAGCGCTAGCAGTGTGTAGATTAACGTAACTGATATTAGTGAACCCAATAAAAAAGCTCCTGCAAATTTTATACCAACTGGTTGTTTTGGAAAAAAGTAATTATTTACTAAAAACCCAATGATAAAAATAGATAAAAAAAATAAAACTGCAAGCATTATTTGTTTAATTTAAAGTTCTTTTGGAAAAAGAGGTATATACCTAAAAAAACTGGCGGAATGAATATAGATATTATTCTTAAAAACCGATAGATACCAAAGTAACTTCCGGAATACATATATGGAATATAACTAAGCATTAAGCCAAACGTAAGTGCGATGAATAAATAAATCTCTTTTTTTTTCGCTGGGATTAAAACAAGAAATGTAAATGGCCAAATTACATACCATGGATAAATTTCTTCTCTAAATATTGATAGGAGAAATACAAGCAGCATTGAGAAAAAACAATAAAAATATATCCTATCCCAATTTAACTTTCTATTATTAATAGTTTGGAAAGCTGCATAGATAAAAACTGGGATTAAAAATAAAGTAGCATACTTAATTAGAGCTGACATAAGTAGAAAAATGAATGCTAGGAAAAGTTGCTTCTTTTTTAATAAATAAAATGCTAATAAAGCAAAAAACATCATAACAACATCATTATGTCCGCTGACAAATGTTTCAATAATTACAAGAGGATTTGCTGCAAAAAGCAAAATTGAAAAATAGCTATTTGTCAGCTTTCTAATTAGATATACAATCCCTACATAAAAAACAGAAACAAATATTTTAAAAACAAATACTGATACAAAATAATTTCCGAATGAAATTGCATATGGAATCCCCGATAGGAATACCCATAACGGTCCATATAGAGCAACTTTATTTGCTGCGCGGGTAAACATTAGAATCGGATCTCCTATGAATTCTATAGGCATTTGAAGATATGGATTTTCGTGATAAATAAATAAAACCTTTGATGTACCAATGTAGTTAAAAATATCGTATGAAAGGATTGCGGGATACGATAACAGCATGCCCAAACAGCTAACTATTATGATCTTTTTAATATGTGCTGTTTGGACATTTTTTAATAAAATTAAATATGAAGAAAAAAATATTAGTATAAAAATTGCGTAGCTTAATGAAGTAATTAATCTCAGATCAGTAGATATTCCACTATAAAAATTGCGGAAATAGAGTAAATTAATATCTACGAAAAGATATGAGAAGATAACAAAAATAATAGAAACCAAAGCATAAATCGAAGGAAAATATCTAATCATAATTTTTTTTTCTTAAATTTATTGAATTATCTATTTTATCCCAAAGACCTAAATCAGTTGGCATTTTTTTTTCAGGTGTCCAATGAAACCTTTCCGGAATAATTAATTTCATTTGCTTTAGTTCTTCTACATGCTTTCCTGCCGCTTCTTTTAAGATATTCTTCTTTTCAGATATATTTTTTCCTTTTTCTGATGCAGATATTAACGCAGGATTTGTTCTTGAAAAGTAAGCATCAGAGCTTAGCAACGCTTGGTATCCCAATAAATACTGCTTATATTCAAATAGTGTTTTTGACTCAACTAAATATTTATCAGACATCCTGAGGCTATATTTAAATTGTCCAAAATCTCCAAAATACCAATATTTATACAGTTCGTCTTTTACTAAATTTACTCTATAAAAAATACTGCCTGGCATTGCTGAAGGATAAGGAAGTACGTATGAAGACTGCGCCAAGACGATATTATTTTGATTTATTAAGAATATGCCTAAAGAAAAAACTAGAATTAATAGTAATTTTAAATTTGTTTTGTGTGCCATTTCCAAGCGCTCTCAACAATAGTTTTCAAATCCGAATATTTAGGTCTAAAATTCAACTCTTTATTTATTTTAGATGGATCAGCAATCAGTCGGTCTGCATCACCGGAACGTCTATTTTCTTTATTTATTTTAAGCTTTTTTCCGCTAACTTCTTCTATCATATCTATTACCTCTTTGTTAGATACTCCTTTTCCTGTCCCAACGTTATAAAAAGATGCTTTGGAATTTTTATCAAGCTCTTTAAGAGCAATAATATGTGCCTCTACGAGATCTATGACATGAATATAGTCTCTTATGCAAGTTCCATCAGACGTATCATAATCAGTGCCATATAAATTGAACTCACTGCCAGAAATTAAGGATTTAATAGCAAGAGGAATAATGTGAGTCTCCGGATCATGATCTTCGCCCATACTTCCGTCTAAAGCCGCTCCTGATGCATTAAAGTACCTAAGACTTACAAATCCAACTGAGGGATTTGATTTATTTAAAGTTATTAAATACTCTTCTGTTTCAAGTTTTGTTTTGCCATAAGGGCTTACAGGATTCTTCGGATGATCCTCTGGAATAGGAATTTCAACTGGATTGCCATAAACAGCAGCAGTAGATGAAAAAATTATTTTATTTACCTTGCCTAATCCTACAGCAATATCAAAAAGATTTTTTGAACCTACAACATTATTTTCATAATATAAATCTGGGTTTCTTGAAGACTCTTCGACGGAAATGTAACCCGCAAAGTGCATTATTGCATCGAATGAATCAATTGAAAATAAATTCTCAACATCCGATACGCTTCTTAGATCTCCTTTTATAAATTTAGCTTGAGGAACTATTGACTCCCTATGTCCTCTTTCTAAATTATCAAAAACAATCACCATATGACCATCTCCAATAAGTCTTTTAGCCGCAAAACTCCCAATATAACCTGCTCCACCAGTTACTAAAATTTTCATCATGTTAAATGCTTAATATATGATACAGGAAATCGTAGTGCAGAAAAAAGTGAAAAAACAAAACCCGGCCATAAATCCAAAAATCCTTTGTGTCTTATGTAAGTAATTAAGAACCAATGAGAAGGTTTTATCAAGAGGTATACAAAAGCATAAAATATCTTTTCAAAAACATTTTTCTCACTCTGCTCTTCTTTAATTTGACTAGCTATAAGATCTGTGTACCTTTGCCATTTTTTGAAATATTCGGAAAAATCTTTATATGGATAATGGAGAAGGGCTTCCTTTAAATAACCTGCCTTTCCATCTACGACAGCTTGCTCATGCACATCTTTTTGTGGTAATTTTCCTTTTCCTCTCTTATATAATCTGAGAGTATAATCCGGATACTGTCCGCCTTTCATAAGAAATCTTCCTAAAAACCAGTTCTTCCTAGGTATCCAATAACCATTAACTTCAGTATTTTGTATCCTGTATTTAGTATTTAGTATTCTTTTAATTTCTTTTTTTAGCTCGGGGGAGACTATTTCATCAGCGTCAAGTTGAAGAACCCAATCACAAGTCGCAAGATCAATTGCCATTTGTTTATTGATATGGAAGTTTCTCTTATTTGTAGTAATCTTTACTTTCGCTCCATATTTTTTCGCAATTTGGACTGTCGCGTCTACTGATGTACCATCCACTGTCACAATCTCATCTGCTAAATCTTTGATGCTTTCTAGACACGCGGATAACTTTTTCTCCTCGTTATAGGTAGCTAAAACCACAGATATTGTTTTCCCTGACATGCCTATTCATAATAACAACTAAACTTCCTTTTTACAAACCTAGAAATACACTTTATTACCTAAAGATCTAAAGTTAATAGTATAAAAATATCCTTCAAAGTAATAGAATAAAGAAATGGATGTTTCCTCACCTATAAAACGCCATGGTAGATTAATAATCTTTATCCTACTGCTTATCTTTTGCCTCTACTCAACTTTTCTTTATTTAACGGTTGGACAAAGAGGATATGATAAAGTCCTATCTCAGCTTGCTGCGCAATTTATGCAAGGAAATCTAAGTCTTTCAATTTATAATTTACCGGTAAGAGATATCTCAAACTATTACAACAATTTTTATGTATACTTCGGTCCGCTCGCATCAATATTGCTAATTCCTGGAGTATTTTTTCAGGGAGACAATTTCCCTCAAGTAACTATTGGAGTCGGATCAATGATTATATCTTTTTTTGCAGTATATTTCATTTCGAAAAAATTTAAATTCGATCGTCTTGACAGCCTATGGCTTGGTTTATTTTTTGTTTTTTCAACTGTTTTATTTAGCTCAAGCGTGATTAACATAACTGCTTATCAGGTTGAAGCTCTCGGAGTCCCTCTAATCTTGTTGGCAATTTGGGCTTATCTCTATAAGAAAAACGGCTTACTGATCGGCATATTCATTGGACTTGCCACTATGACAAGAATTACTTTAGTATTGAGTGTTATTTTTTTCTTTTTGGAATTAATAAGAAAAAGAATCTCGATAAAACAGTTCACGCTAATTTTAATCCCAATTATTATAGCTATATCGTTCTTAGGCTTGTATAACTCTCGGCGTTTTCATTCGATTTTTGAGACAGGTTATAGCTACAATATTTCGATAAAAGACTTACCGATTGGGGATAATTTTAAATACGGTCAAAGTAATATAATTCATGTTCCGGCAAATCTGTATAGCTTTTTATTAATGTCTCCAGAACCATTACTTAAAGATAAAAACGATGGATTTACCCTTAAATTTCCATTTATAAAAATGAGTCCATGGGGCGCTGCAATTTGGTTTACCTCTCCATTATTCCTACTACTTCTAACAAGATTTAGGAATGGAAAATTTACTATCCCAGCAGGTCTTACGACTTTATTTTTATCAATGCCGGTATTATTGTGGTACAGTATTGGATATGCACAGGTTGGATATCGCTATGCCCTTGATTTCCTACCCTTTCTATTTTTACTTTTAATCCCTTCTTTATCTCCAAAATTAACGAAAACCGCGATAATGCTTATAATAATTGGCGTTATTTTTAATTGTGTTTATACTACAAGTATTTGGGAAATATACCCATTATTTAATATTTATCATAAATAAAAAAACGTAAAGATATTGATTGGTTATTAATTATTTCTTTGTTTTAATTTTAATAAGATAATACAAGAAGAATCCTCCAGAAATACTTGCCAGTGAAGCAAATGAAATTACATCTGCAAAAAATCTTAATTTTGTTTCTACATATTTTGCCTCAACAGTATAATGCCCTTCATCTAATGTAAACTTCATAACTCCATTATAATGCTGCGTGTGAAAATCAACATCAACTTGCTTACCGTTTGCTTTCATTTCCCAACCGGGAAAATAAACAGTATTTTCTCTAAAAATAGTTTTTTTATTAACTACAACTTTATATTTATGATACGTAGATCTTCTTTCTATATTTTCTACTCGCGCATCCCCATCTACTATTTCGAGATTTGCCTCCGGTCTTTTCTCCATAAACCTTACCGACCATATTGGCGCGCTTTCTCCTGTATCTGTTGTACTTTCATAAATACTCGTATAAAAACTTTCCGGTTTTTGCATATATCCTTTTGGCTTCCAATAAGAACTGCTTATTGCAAGAATAATAATTATCGATAATATTGTAAGTTTAGCTTTAAATTTATTAGGAACCGCATCTATCAACAATGCCCCTAAGACAGACGTAGAAAAGACAATTATTGCTAAAAATCTCCACGGAAATTGAAAGTTCTGAAGAAGAATAATTCTTTCCCAGATAGAATTTGAAATTGGAAGCATTAGAAATATTGCAAGAACTAAATACATAAGTAATAAAAATAATAAGTATAATTTTTCTTTATTTTTTTTGTACTTTAAGAAAACGAATGGCGACGCAATAATTGCAATCCATTGAAAAAGCCCAAATTGTACCGTGAATACCCCGGAACCGCCATAATTCCACGGTCCATATAGAAGATCTTTAAAGTTTACAAATCTTCCGATATAACCACCCGCTGTAACTATATTTCTAAGAGTATATTTCCCTTCCAGAAGTCCCGGTATCCAGAAAAAAGCAGATATTCCAAAACCTATAAGTATTAAGAATAAAGTATTGAGTATTAAGTATTTATTATATTTAGATAAGTAAATAAGATAAAAGCAATATGCAATGATAAATGGCATAAACATCAGGCTAATACCATTGTGAGAAAGAATTAGAAATGCAAGAGAAAAAGATCCAAAAATTGCATCTATAAATCGCTTACGTTTGTAAATTCTGTGAATGTAAAAAAGAACTAATGGAATAAATGTAAATGCGAGGTGCTCACCAATATCTCCTCTTACATAAAGCTCGACGAACCGATAGGGTGCATAAGTGTACAGCACTGCTCCGAACAGTGCCGAGAATCTTGAGACAAATTGAGAAAGCCAAAGATACATAAAGAAAAAAGAGGAAATCATTCCAAGTCCAAAAACAATTTTTACAGAATCCACAAGAGAAAATCCCAAAAAGTGAAAAACTGAAGCAAAATAAGAAGGTAAGGGATACAGGAATTCGAGAATTGGATGACCGTATCCCCAATTTAGATTACCTGCCCATCGCGGAATAATATTTCCTTCAGTGAGATTTTGATAAAAATTAGCAATCCTCGCTACATGATCCTGCCCATCATGAGTGATAGGCAAGCCAGGATTCAATAAAGAAAATACTGGAATAATTGAGAGTATTATTATTAATAATATAAACACATTTTTATTAATTATTTTATTCATAAACTATTATTCCTTTTTGTCTCATTAAATAATAATATAAATAAGATTCCGGAACTCCCTGCTGAAACCCAATTTGCTTTCCCCGACTGATTGCTTGTAATACGGCCCTTTCTCTGTCGGCTAATCCTGTATCTTTATGAGATAGGAAACTTGTTACATTCGTTGTTGCTATATAAATTAATATTATTAAAAGAGCCACTTTGGGAACTATATTCTTAATCATCCAGACTCTGGCAAAAAAATAAGAAATGATAAGAAGAGCTATAAATCTGTTAATAGAAAAATAATAATCGCTAATCTCTCCGCTATAGGTGGCGAAAACAAACCACGGAACAATAAACCAAAGCAAAACAAGATAGCAAAAAATTAGTTTTTCTCTTGGAATAGACTTGTATAAATAAAGCAAAAAAAACAAAGGTACTGCTATGAACTTTAAAGGGATTAATTTATCTAAGAATGAGTAAGAGTTAAATTGAATTAGACCGTCGCCTGTAAGCTGGACTACTCTTCTTAAATGAAAACCATGGTAGTAAGTGTGAAAATAAGAAGTAAAATTCGAAGCCGCAGATTTTTGTTGTAGTTGAAAAATAATATTTGGAACCAGCCAAATTAAAAATAAGGGCACAGACAATAAAATATATTTCAAGGTCTCCTTATTCCTAGGAAAAAAAGGCAACGTCAAAATAATTATGATTGGAAAAAATATTGAAGTGAAATGCACGCTAAGCGAAGCCCCTACCAACAGAGCAAGAACAATTATTTTCTTAAAATCTCCTAAGGTTATTCTGTATAAAACGTAAAAAATTATAAAAGAGACAGAGGGAATAAAATTTACATTCCATTGTACCCTATCAAAAATAATAGCAGGCAAAAGAAACGTGTTTATAAACACCGCTATTATTGCAACTTCTGCTGAAAATAGTTTTCTTGAAACATAAAATATTACCCAAAAAGTAAAAATACTAGTTAATCCTGCAAAAATCCCGGAAGCAATAGGATTTAGATTTGTTATCCAATAAATAATAGAAATAAGATAATAATAGAAAGGTCCGAGAAAAATTCCACTATTTCCTTTTGCAGCCATTCCAACTAAAGGTAACTTATGGTTTACTATTAAATTCATTGCGGCCCAAGCATTATCAACTTGGTCGTAGCCAAAAGGACTTTTTCCATTTATATCGTAAAAACGTAGAAGAAGTTCAAATAAAAAAATTGCCAATACTATCAATGGTTTATTATTTTTCAATAATTTCAAATATTTTTTAAATTTTTTCATTATATGCCTACTATTCTAATTGCCTGCGTACCATCTAAATTATAAATAGTTTTTATGGTTGAAGCCCCATTGGAGATTTCTCCCGGGTTACCTATATACAAGACCCCCTTTCTTAAAGAGTCTTTCTGCCAATCAATGGGTCTAAAGGTATATTTTCCAAAATAATGATGCTCGGCATATTCCCCGGAACTATTTATACCGATTTTTTGATAATCAGCAGGCGGATATTTTAGATAAAAAAGAAAAAACATATAAGATTGATCCATAGGCGGCTGATTAGAAACTACTATTTCTTTATATTTATCTTTAACTAATAAAACTTCATCAACTGTCTGTTGGTACCCATACTGCCAATCCTGAGAATTATAATAATTTTGCTGAACAAAGTATTGATTTAAATAATATAAAAAATTAAAAATGAAAAATAAAATACACAAAGAAAATATTAAATATTTAATTTGCATTTTTGATATTTGATATTTGATATTTGATATTTTTTGCAAAGCAAAAAAGATTCCTATTGCCGTAAGGATCTGAAATGTTGGTAAAAAATTAAGAGTTCTTACCGCGTGAGGAACTCCGCTTGTTATCGAAGCTGGGATCGGCGCAATTAAAAACCAGGAAAATATAAGTAACTTTGCTTTTTTATCAAATTTGCCAAAAATTAAACCATAGATGCCTATAAAAAGGAAAGGAAATTCAAATAAGTACAAAAGTCCCATATTTGGCGCGTGATGCCTTGCTATATCTCCTTTTACAAAAAGCCAGTTTGGGTCAAAGTGGGAAATATATCCCGCCACTATCGTCTTTGCATATGTTATTCTTCTGTTATCTAAAATTAACCCTAATTTATCGTTATTCAGCCTGTCATGTTCGAGTTTTTGTATATCTGTTTTTAAAAGCTCTGTCTGGTATGAGAATATACTTGTTCCTGTTACTCTTAAAAGCGCAGCTCTATTGCCCAATATATATAGCGCCATGGGAGCCACAACAATAATTCCTAAAATAACAGCAGATAAAATATATTTTTTATTAAGAGAAAATAATTTTTTTCTGTAAATTACAACCAATGCAAGAATTAAAAGCGGAGTAAATACTTTTTCACTCTGGTAAGCATAAATACAAAGACCGGCAAAAAGCGCAGATAAGCTTAACATCCAAGGCTTCTTAAGTCCTTTTAGAAAAAATAAAACCACCAGAACGTTTAGAGCAACTCCAATATTTGACTCAAATGCAACTCTTGAGAATTGGATAGACCAAGGAGAAATTGCAAAAAGAAAGGCTGAGGCGAGAGAGAAATAGTCGCGGTACTTATTTTTTTCAAAAATTTCCCTTACAAGAAAAAATACTAATAGAGTTGTTAATGTTCCAATAATTGCAGAGGGAAGGCGTACGGCAAAAACATCAAGACCGAATATAAGAACCGACGGAACAGTAATATATGCATATAAGGCCGGTTTATAATCATCAAATGACCGAAGTACGACCGGCAAGAATTTTCCAAATTCATCTCGCCCTGTTTGCAATATTGAAAAAGCGTTATAACCAAGCGCGGCCTCATCCCAATCAGGCGAAGGCGGTATGCCTCCAAGCTGCCAAAGCCTTAGAATTCCTGCTAAGAGAATTATCGCTACTAATAAAACCCAAATAGTTTTTCTGTTTTTAATCATAAGTATATGCTACCAACGCTGGCTGACCATTTAGTAGATAAAAAGTTTTAAGAATCGAAATATTTTTGGGTAAATTGAAGGGTGTATTTACATAAAGGACTTTATTTGTCTGACTCAGTGAATAATTGTAATTATCAGGAAATATATACTTGCCAAATTTTTCCACCTTCACAAATCCAAAAGCATCTCTATGGACAACAGCTGTTTTTCTAAAATCTTGCGGACTTGTTTTAGTATAAAAAAGATAATATATGTATGGTCTCCCAAGCGCGTTTGTCATCTGAATATAATCATAATTACTTTCAACTGATTTAACATAATCTAGAGACTCTTTATATCCGTACTGCCATTCTCCTGAATAATCATATTTATAGTGAGAAAGGTAATCATGATAAAAATAAGTAAAATTTATCAGAAGCAGGAAAAACAATGAGCAAATTATCAGATTTTTATATCGTTTTATCCCTCCTATTAATTGAACAAATCCATACGCTGTGATTATCTGAAAAGTTGGTAAGGTTGTCTCTATTCTTAATGCATGGGGAGTTTCCCGCGCAAAAGCTGCGGGAATTATACCTATAATTAGCCAAGTAGGAATGATCCACCAGTTTCCTTCCCTTCTTCTAAAAATAAGAAATGCACCAGCTGTGAAGAAAATAATATCCCATATATACATTTGACCGACGTTTTGAGTAGAAAATTTAGGATTTCCGTCTCCTCTTATGAATAGGAACGATGGGCTTAAGTTATCAAAATAGTGTTTAAAATATTCCCTTGCAAACAGAACCCTTCTGTTATGAATCAACTTAGACCATATAGCGTTATTGTCGTTTTTAATTTCTTGATTAGCTGTTTTTATTATGCTACTATCACTGAAAATATTTACTTCTTTAAATCTTAAACTTGCCTGAGGCGATAAGAGAAACTGCAGGGTTGGCAAAATAAGAATTATTCCCAAAATAATTGCTAAAAACGTTTCTTTTTTTCTGCTTAGTAATTCTTTTCTAAACGCAAACGCTAGGATCAATACTATAATTGGAACAACTACCCTTGCAGTATTAAAACTATAGATTGATAAAACGAAAGAAATAGCAGAAAATAATAAAATCCATCTTTTACCATGCATCGACAGAAGAAACAACCAAATACCTAAAACAATAAAAAAAGTGGCAACGTTTGCTTCAAAAGCGGCACGGGAAAGCATAATATGCCAAGGGGAAATTGCAAGTATTAATGCTGACATTAAGGCATAAGATTCTTTTAATTTTGATTTCCAAAAAATTCTTTTGACTAAAAAATAAGTTGAAATAACCGTTAATACCCCAAACAAAGCAGAAGGAAATCTAACCGCAAATTCATTTAAACCGAAAATCTTAATAGGAAGAACGTCTAAATAAGCATAAACAGGCGGCTTAAAATCTCCGAAAGACTCAAGGTAATCAAGAGGCAGAAATCTTCCAAACTCATCTTTCCCTTCAATTCCAATTGAGTAGGCATTATACCCCCAAGCTGCCTCATCCCACGTAAGACTCGGCGGATTACTGCCCAGCTGATAAAATCTTAAAAAAGCAGCAAGAAAAACTATTGAAAATAGAACTAATTTCCAATTTAAAAATTTTTTCATTTAATTAATTCTTATAGATCTTCCACACGGTATGCAAGGGCTCTCCTACTTGAATTATTGACTTTATCGGCTCAGTTGCGGTTTCTTTGTAACAGTCACCAGGAATTACATACAAAGTATTTGGAGGCAAATGAATTCTTGGGTCAAATGGTTTATTGTATGTTTTTATACAATTGCCAATAAAATAAATATTTTTCAGTTTTTTATTTTTATATGCGGCCTGAACTATATCTGGATCTTCACGATTAAAAAGCGCATACTGCATAAGCAATCCGCCTTCATTAGCGATATAAACTTGTTTATAGTTGTCTTTCTCTTGCACGATGTATTCACTAACATCTCTTGAACTTCTCAACCATGATTCTGCGCCATAGATATTATATCGATAATGATATTGATAGAGATATCCTGTAATTAAAAATGCATATAGTAAAATAAAGGCGCTTGTGAAAATGGCTGAATAAATTTTTTTTATCCTCCCAAGCCTTACACACATTTCATATATTCCACATCCTACAATGATAGACAAGAATGGCAACATCATTATGCTTCGCAATCCATATGATTTATCAATGGTAATTGTT
>JBBTYY010000064.1:0-11920 GCA_038061615.1 Patescibacteria group bacterium
TCCAATATTCCCCCGCAGTTTTGGGCTCTTTAAGAAATCCTGAAGCTCTTGCATCGATCTTCCAATTTCACTCATTTGGCCCACTTCTTTTCCTACATCTCTTATAACTGCTGCTGCTTTATCCAATCGATCGTTTAATTGTTTTGAATTTTCCTGAAGAGTCTTAACCATATTGGAAGAACTTTTAGCTAGTGCATCATTTAAGGTTTTATTCGTAGATTCCAAAGAGGATTGCATTGACTTAAGCCATTCCAAAAGAGTTTCGTTTTCCTGCGGTTTCTTAAGTTCGGAGAATTTTTTATTTAAAAAATAAAAAATAATTGCAAAGCCTACAACAACAGCGGCAATTAAGGACAGTTCATTCGGCATAAACTCTATTTTACCACAAAGGAAATTTTAAAAAATTGTGATATAATCTTCTTCAAAATGTTCAAAGAGATAATAAGATTGTCTAGGTTAGTTGATGCCAGCTACGATTTAGCCTCGATATGCTATAATTTCTCGTATGGTTGAAAGTAAGGTTGGGTTAAGTGCTCTGAAGACTGAAAATGATAGGATTGGAGTACAAAAGCTAATCGACCAGGAGGTCAATCGATTGCTCGACATACCCAACGAAAAACGTAAGGCTGTTTCAGTATTTCTTTTATGGATGACTAACCCGTCATTATTAGAATCTACTACAGAAAAAAGTAAATCCAGTTTGCTTACAGCTGCCCAAGAAATTGTCTATTCCGACTCGAAACTCGAATTGGCTGTCGATTATATTGGAAGTAGACTTGCACTTCAATCTCAAGGTTTTGCTGATATGTTCGAAACAACAATTCCATTACCAGCCTTTCTTCCAAATAGAACACTTAACAGAATAGAACAACTTTACAATGAAAAGTCTAATGCTCAGCAAATCTCATCTGAAACTGGGCTTTCAATAAGTAATGTCTACTCAGCAATAGAGAAATTAAAAAGAGCTGGAAAAGTTAAACCGAGAACAGAACAGTTTAATTATGCACGAGTCGACGAACTGGATTTCGAAGTAGCAGTTAAATGGAATGCTGGATTACCTCAAAATAGAATTATGACACTTCTTAATTTAACTAATGGGCGATTTACAGGAATTGCTCATAAGCTTATTGAACTCGGAATAGTGAACAGGAGAACGCAACACCAGACGATAAGTCAAAAGAGGAGCTTGGACAGCAAAGTAATGCATTTGAGAAGAGAAGGAAAAAGCAGAAGAGAAATTGCAGAATTATTAAATACAACTGATGGTATTATTCAATCTTCAATAAGGAGACTAGTAGGAGGAAAAAGACTAAAAAATAAGGAGAGACGCTTCACAAAAGATGAATGGAATTTATTAGATAAAGAGGTTAAGCAATTAAGAGCAGAGGGGATTTCCTGGAAAGAAATAAAAAATCGACTAAAAATCAGCGAGTATAGGTGTCATAAAATTCGACAGGGATTAAAGACAAAAAGCTAACATTATACACTGCACATTTCTATAAAAATTCCCACATAGTCAGCCAGTGCATGGGAGAGCTAATAGGGGAATCATCGATTTCATGGATAGAGAAGGAGTTAAAGATTTAAGCGAGTTGGTTGGGATAAGAGCTAAAGATTTTTAATCAAAATATAATTCAGGGTTAGCAGTGATTTTTTTCCAAGGAACTGGATTGTAATTGTAGAAAGCCGCAGCAGCAATCATAGCAGCATTGTCGGTGCAAAGATTTTTTGATGGAACAAAAAATCTAGTTCTAAGTCCTGAGTTATGAGTTATGAGTTTTTTCTGGAACTCTTCGCGGAGTTTTTGATTTGCGGCTACTCCTCCTCCCAAAAGAATGGATTTTACTTTATATTTTTGCGCCGCTTTTAGAGTTTTATAGATTAGAACATCAACAATTGCTTCCTGAACTGCCAAAGAAATATCGGAAATTGTTTCATTGCTCAATTGTCCCGCCGCAGCGGGATCCCGCATTTGCGGTGATTTCATTGTTTGAACTTCGCGGAAAACGGCAGTTTTCAAACCGCTAAAACTGAAATCGAAATCATTTGAATTGATCAAGGGTCTGGGAAATCTGAAAGTTTTTGGATTACCAGCTTTTGCAGCTTTTTCAATCGATGGTCCGCCGGGATAGGGAAGTTTTAAGAGCCTTCCGATTTTATCGAAAGCTTCGCCTGCCGCATCGTCTCTTGTTCCTCCAAGCCATTTTAGTTTTTTATCATCTTTCATTAAAACCACATCAGTATGTCCGCCGGAAACAACCAAGGCAATAGCAGGGAATTCAATTTTTGACTTTTGAATTTTGAATCTTGAATCTTCGCAAACAAAGTTTGCGTAAATGTGACCGAATAGGTGATTAACAGGAATAATCGGAATTTTATAAATATAAGAAAGAGTTTTTGCAGTTTCAACTCCAACTAAAAGGGAGCCGATAAGTCCGGGTCCGACTGTTACCGCAATGGCATCAATACCTGCCAGATTTATGATTGAGGATTTACGATTTACGATTTTTTTCTGCGAAGACTTTGATTCAGAAAGTGCCTGTTCGATCACGGGAATTATGTATTTAATTTGTTCTCTTGCGGCAGTTTCCGGAATAATCCCGCCTGTTTTTGAGTGAAAAGGTAAAGAAGAGACAATAATATTAGAGATTAATTTTATTTTTTTATTTTCTGATTCTCCCTCAATTACCGCCGCTGCCGTTTCATCGCAAGAAGTTTCAATTCCTAAAATTCTCATTTTTCATCTAAATATTATTTAAGTTAACTTTGTCTCCAACTTTTAATTTATATTTATCAGAAAGTCCTGTGTTTATTTCCAAGATCATATTGGAAGGTTCTTTTGGTTTATAGATTAGAAGTTCATCGGTAGTTTTTTTTGGAGGCGTTACATTTTTATATATAGTTACTATTTTCCCGTCTTTAATAAATATAATATCGATTGGAAACTTCATCTGCTTCATCCAAAAAGAATAGTAATCCGGTTTATCGAAAGAGAAAAGCATTCCGGTATCTTTTGCTAAATTCTTGTATTTTGAAAGTCCAATCTCTTTGTCTTTGGGGGTTTTTGCAATATAAAGTTTAAAAGCATAATTATTAATTTTGGCAGTCGGAGATTTTTTAAAACTTTGCCAAACACCAAGGCCGATTAGGAAAATTACCAGGACCAAGAAAACAGCCAAAATTTTATTCATAAAATATTTTCCTTAGAAATTAGTCTTGCTAATTTTGTTGTTGATTTGTTGTCAACTCTTTTTGTAACGATTTTCACTTTTCCATCTATCATTTTTGCCTGTCTTATTTTATGCGAAATATTCGGATCATTTTCTGTTGCTGCGATAAAAGCAGGTTTTATTTGGGTTATAAGTTTATCATAATCCTTATCGGTTTTCATTAAGGGAAGCAGAATAACATAGCTGACTATAGAAAGAGCAGACAGGATTTGTGCTCTTTCTATTTGGTTATTTATCGGCCTATCTTTTCCTTTAAGTTTCCCAACCGCCTCGTCACTTTCTAAAAGGACAAAAAGAATATCGCCTAGATTTTTAGAATTTTCTAAAAAATTAATATGACCTAAATGAAGAATGTCAAAACAACCGCCCACCAAAACGATCTGCTTACCTTGTTGTCTTAGCTTCTCAGAAACTCTTATCGAATCTTCAACGCTTATTATTTTGTTCATTCCTTAGTTCCCCTTAAGTAAACTGCTTGCCAAGGCCTAAAATTTGAATCAAATCTGTCGGATATAATTACTTTTCCATTTTTTATTACCTGTCTTGTAAAATAAACTTTTGCTCCCCGAGCTGCAAAATCAACCTGCTTTATCTGTCCTTTTGGTAAAGTCGGGTCATCCTGATAAACATCAGGTGGCGGGGGAGATTCGTTTGTTACGACAGGCTTGCCGATAGTAACCTCTCTGCCGTCTTTTGTGCCATATAGTTCAAATGTTAACCTGAGAACATTAGGATCAATATAGGTTTGAATAAGAATATAGTTTCCGGTATCATTTTTAAATTTTAGATCCACGCTTGGTACAAAAACTGTAGCATCAAGCCCCGGAGGAGAATCCTGTTCATAATAGCCCACTCTATATGCATGGGCAGTCCTTTCTATAATAGGCAAGCCCGCATTTAAAAGGGCTCTGAAGAAAGTCGTTGAGACTTGGCAGACTCCGCCGCCATCTCCTAAAATAGTTTTTCCATTTTGTATAACGTATGCCTGCAGATAACCCGTGAAAGCCGAAATATCGCCAAGCGCTTTACCGAAAGAAAAAACTTCATTTGGTGGGATAAGGATACCGTTTAGTCTTGTTGAGGCAAGTGAAATGTTATAAATTCTGTTTGGAATAGAATGCTGAAAAAGAGACGTTCCGCTTGCCAAAAGTTCTTTAATGCCTAAGTTATTTGCCTTGTCTGTTGTAATTTTAGGTTTTAAAATTTTTACAGGTATTTGGATTACTATTGTTTCGGGCTTAGAGGATGAGACAACTGTTAAGAATTTTGAAGATACTTGACTTTTAAGTTCTTCTATATCTACTGTCTGTCCGTCTTTGGATGGTTTAAAAACTGTAACCCTGCCATTTTGGAAAGTAAAAAGTGAATCAACGGGCTCTGCATGAAGTTTTTCTATAATAGGAGAAAGAGTCGTAATAACTTTACTGTCGGAGTAATGATAGGAAGCGGGTAAATCTATCCCATTTATGTAAGATTGGAAAATCAAGCTAATGTTAGTAATAACATCCCCAGTTCTGCCAAGACTAAAAGCTTGCTTTGAAAGCAAAATATCATTGTATCCAAAATTTATTTCTCGGGCTGAGATAGTTGACGTACCAATGTCGCTTGTAAATACAAACTTTGTGTTCTGAATTTTCTCATTCTTTTTTGCAAAAAATTCTTTTACCTCTTCTTCTTTTTTACCGCCAAAATCAACTCCGCTTACCGAAACACCCGGATAGATAACATTTTTATGAAGACTTTGGAAAATGATAAAAGCAAAGCTTATAAACAGGAATAATCCAAGAAAAGCCCCCACTAGAAACCAAAACAAAACCTTTCCTATCTTGGGTATTTTTTTCAAAAACCTAAATTTAAAGCGTGGAACTTTCATTGATATGGGATCTGTTTGGTATTATACTATATTCATGGATGAAAATACTGTTTTTCGCAGTCCGCAAAATCCTAATCAGGAGACACAACCGAATCCACCTCAAGATCCTTCGGTGAGCCAAACTTCCCAAGTACGACAGCCGATTGCGGGTCAGCCTCCTACGCCGCCCCTTCAAGAACAGGGAAGTCCTCCTCCTCAATCTTCTTCTCCGCTGGGAACAATTATTAAGGTTGTAATAGGCCTTCTCGTTGTTTTATTTTTAGCTTTTATTGTTTTTGGGCTTATTCTTCCACGGCTTCAAAAAAAATCTGACGGGAAAGCGGAAATTACTTATTGGGGGTTGTGGGAAGATAGCAACGTTATGCAAGTTGCAATTGCCGATTTTAAAAAGCAATATCCAAACATTACGGTAAATTATGTAAAACAGGATATTAAGCAGTATAGAGAAAAACTTACAACGAGAATCCAAAACAATACGGGCCCGGATGTTTTTTTATTTCATAATACCTGGCTTCCAATGTTTTCAAACGTTCTTTTGCCGATTCCAAGCAATATTATCTCAAAGCAAGATTTCAATTCTTCTTTTTATCCGGTTACACAGAAAGATCTAACAAAAGATGGAGCAATTTATGGTATACCCACCGAGATAGATACACTCTCTTTATATATAAATGCTCAATTATTTCAGGCGGCGGGCGCAGAAGTTCCGGACAATTGGGAGGATTTTATAAGAGTTGCCAGATCTTTAACAGTAATAGATGAAAATGGAAAAATAAAAACAGCAGGCGCCGCGCTTGGTACGTTTGACAATATAAATCATGCCCCGGATATAATGTCCCTTTTATTCGCGCAAAACGGTGCAGATATAAAAAATCTTTCTTCTACGGGAAAGAGCGCTGCCGATGCATTAACTTTTTACACAACTTTTTCAACAGGAAATCAAAAAATCTGGGATGATACTTTGGATCAATCCATGCTCGCTTTTGCAAAAGGGAATTTAGCGATGTATTTTGGATATTCTTGGGACTATTTTACAATAAAAGCCATAAGCCCCGATCTTTCTTTTCAGATTCATTCGGTTCCGCACTTGCCTGGAAGAGGAATGACAATAGCAAGTTACTGGGCAGCCGGGGTTTCTTCAAAAAGCAAATATCAGAAAGAGGCTTTATTATTTCTTGGATTCTTAGCAAAAAAAGAAACACAGGAAAAATTGTTTGCCGAGGAATCTAAAACAAGACTATTCGGAGAACCGTATGCAAGGGTAGATCTTTTAGAAAAATTAAAAGATAATACAGTGGTATATCCATTTGTTTCGCAGGCAAAAGACGCAACCTCCTCCTTTTTTGCCGCAGACACTTATGATAATGCCCTAAATTCGCAAATGAATAAATATCTTGGAGACGCGGTCCGTTCTATTAATTCAAATAATCCCTCATCACCCGAAACCGCGGTGTCTACTCTTACCAAAGGAGTTTCTCAGGTATTAAAACAATATGGGCAATAGTCAAAAATTCGCGTCAAACGCGACTGATGCAATCATAAAGACTCTTCTCTATAGCGATATTTTTGATTTCCCCCTTTTGGAAGAGGAGATATGGAGTTATCTTATTTCCGAAAAAAGAGTTGGAGAGAAGCATTTTATTGGAAAAATAAAAAAGATTAATTCTGTAGTTTTTCGAAAAAACGGCTATCTTTTCACATCGGGCAGGGAAGAAATTGTAGAAACAAGGATTAAAAGGATTAAAGAAAGCGCAATTAAATTAGAGATAGCCCGAAAAATTATAAAAACACTTTTTATCGTGCCTATGGTTCTTTTTGTCGGTATAAGCGGGAATCTTTCTATGCTAAATTCGCAGAAGGAAGATGATATAGATCTTTTTGTAATTGTCAAAAAAAATAAAATCTGGATAACAAGACTTCTTCTCATAGGGATGCTAAAATTCATGGGAGTCTACAGGAAAAGAGGGCAAAAAAATGTCTCAAACAAATTCTGCTTAAATATGTTAATCGATGAAACAAGCCTTAAATTGTCATCAAACCTTCAAAATCTTTATACAGCCCACGAAGTGTCTCAGCTTATGCCCATAAGACAGAGGGGGGAAACCCACAAGAAGTTTATATCATCAAATTCTTGGGTGTTTAATTTCCTGCCTAACATAAGTGAGGAAATAAAACGAAGAAAGATAGAGGATCACAGTGATAGTTTATTTGAAAAAACACTTTCTGTATTCTTGCTGGCTCCGTTTCTTGAGTTTTTTGCAAGAGCATTTCAGCTTTATTCCATAAACAAAAATTTAACCTCTGAGACTATCAAAGATAATTTTCTTGCGTTTCACCCAAGAGACTATAAATCGGAAGTCCTTTTAAAGTATAATAAAAGCCTCTTTAAATATGGGCTCTCCTAAAAAATTCAAAACCGCAGTCGTTGGTGGAACATTCGACCATTTTCATAAAGGACACAAAAGTTTTTTAAACTACGGTTTGTCTGTTTCTCAAAAGTTGATCATAGGGATTACATCTGATGAGTATGTTAAAAATCTCAAAGCTCAAATATCAAATATCAAAAATACATATCAAAGCTCACAGTCATTTGAAGTCTTTTCCACCAGAAAAAAAAGTGTTGATGAATTTCTCAAGAAAAACACTTCAGGAAAATTTGAAATAGTTGCTATTGATGATATGTTTGGGACAACTCTTTCTCAAGCTCCTATTGATTCTATTGTTGTTTCAAGAGAAACTTTAAAAAATGCAAAAATCATTAATATTGCCCGCAAAGAAAGAAAACTTCCTTCTCTTGAAATTATTATTCAAGAGTTAGTGCTTGCAAAAGACGGAAAACCAATCTCATCATCAAGAATAAGAAAGGGAGAAATAGATAGGGAAGGAAAATTATATATCGACCCAGAATGGCTTTCAAAGATTTTATATCTTCCGCAAGGCCTTAGGAAAAAGCTTAAAATTCCTTGGGGAGAAATTATTGAAATCGAAAATCTAGATTTTAAGAATAATCTTTTGGTTTCCGTAGGAGATGAAACGACAAGAGCTTTTAACAGAATGTCTATTGGGCTGTGTTTATCGGTAATTGATTTTAAAGTAGCAAGGAAAATAAAGTTTAAAGATTTAAAAGAATTGGGATTTTTAGGAAGTGAAAAAGTTTATAAAATAAAAAATCCCGCCGGATCTGTTTCGGGTAAATTATTTAAATTGGCAGCGGATCTATTTGAAAATATAGATTATAAAGATCACAGAATTATTCAAATAGATGGGGAAGAAGATTTATCTGTTTTGCCCTTGATTCTCACGTCCCCTTTGGGTACAAATATTTTCTATGGGCAGCCGGGTGGGGGTATAGTCAGAATTATTGCAGATGAGCAAATCAAGGCAAAAATAAGATCTATGCTTAATCAATTTATTACTAGAGGTTATTGACAAAAACTTCAATTTCCTATAATATTTGCTTTGATTTGTAAAACATCCCTCAGTTTTAAATATAGCCGAGGGATTTTATTTTAAGAAGAAGATATGGACGATAAAAAAATATATCTAACAAGAGAAGGACTCGGAGATCTTAAAAAAGAATTCGAAGATCTTTCTAAAATTAAAAGACCGGATGTATTAACAAGAGTTTCTCAGGCAAGAGATTTAGGTGACCTCTCGGAAAACGCCGAATATGTTGCAGCAAGGGACGAACTCGCTTTTATAGATGGAAGGTTGGATGAGCTTGAGGAACTTCTAAAACAGGCCGTTGTTATAAATGGTGGAGGAAAACCGGGAAGTATAGTAAAGCTAGGTTCAACCGTAACTCTTCATGTAAAAGGGAAAAAAGAAATCTTTACGGTGGTTGGTGAATGGGAGGCAGATCCTAAGGAGCGAAAAATTTCTCACGAATCCCCCTTAGGGAAAGCACTTATTGGAAAAAAAGTAGGAGAAAAAGTCGAAGTAGAAGCCCCGGCAGGAAAACTTCTTTATTCCATCGTCTCAGTTCACTAATAGCTTTTTTATTTCGTATGGAAACTTTAGATCCGAACAATAATATGATAGTTGAATCCGCTTTGAATATTTCTCCCGCAAATAAAGATGATTTCTTAGAGCAAGTAATGGAGGTCGAAAGAAGTGCGTGGCCTCCTGAACTTCAGGCATCGAAATCAAAATTTGAATCAAGATTCAATATTTTTCCGCAAGGATTTTTCGTTGTAAGACTTGATGGAAAAATAAAAGGAGTAACAACGTCTCAATTGACACAATATGATCCATCTCTGGCTCATACATGGGATGAAATTACAGATGGCGGCATGATAAAAGAAACACACGGTAGAAGAATTTTTTGGCAGACCTCCGCTGACGATTTATACGTAGTTTCGGTCGGAGTAGCCGCAGATGCTCAAGGACGAGGAGTGGGAGGTAAACTGGTTCAAGCACAGCTAGAACTGGCAAAAAAACTTAAATCAGGATATCTTTTTTTGGGCGCAAGGGCACCAGGATATGATCCATATTGTAAGGAGCATGGAGAAATTTCTATCGAAGAATACCTAAAATTGAAAAACGACGATGGGGATACTCTTGATCCGGAAATAAGATTTTACGAAAGACAAGGACTTCGTCCCGCAAAAATTATTCCAAACTTTGAACCAGATCCGCAAAGCCGAGATTTCGGAGTAGTAATGGTTTGGGAAAATCCTCAAAAGTAAATTCGTAATCTCATTTTTTCCTCTTTGCTGTATAATAAGCTTATGTTTTGGGCCGATATCAAAAATTCTGGGTTGACAATTTATGTATGGATAAGATACAATAATTGTTGATATGAATACGATCAACATTTCTCTGCCAAATTCATTGTATAAAGAAGCAAAAAATACCGTAAGCAAAATGCATTATGCATCCATGAGTGAGCTTATTAGAGATGCATTGCGTAGAATTGTTTATTCCCAATCCCCTTCGGAAGAATATTTTTCAGAGGATTTTGAAGATAAAGTTTTAAGACGGTCGAAAGAGCCCTATGACAGCGATATTGTTTTTGAAACAGAGGAAGATTTAAAAAATTATTTTTTGAACCTTAAATTACCCGCTAAAAGAAATAAAGCTTGATGATAAAAATACGAACCTCCGGAGATTTCGATAAAGATTATAGAGAATTAATTAAAGAAAACCCAGAAATAAAAGTAGAAGCTGCGAGAATAATTATCTTATTTTCGAAAAATCCACTGGATACAAGACTTAAGAATCATAAGCTTACAAAACGACTTAGAAACAAATGGGCATTTAGTATAGCAGGTAATATAAGGATTATTTACGAGTGGCAAGGAAAAGCCACAGCTCGCTTCCTGACTATTGGCAGACATGATAAGGTTTACAAAAAAGGATAGTGCTATAATTACTTCATGTTTTGGGCAGATAAACTTCTTAAAGACAGAAAAGGATCAGAGTGGATTAATGACGCTTGGACTCCATCGGGAATTATTCACATGGGTGGACTTAAGGGGCCTGTTATTCATGACGTTTTGTTTAAAATTCTAAAAGAGCAGGGTAAAAAAGTTAAATATACTTTTGGATTTGACGACATGGATGCAATCGATGGTTTGCCCAAACAGCTATTAAAATCACACGAAAAATATATGGGTATCCCCATTTGTAATGCCCCAAGCCCCGATGGTAAAGGAACTTTTGGCGATTATTACGGAAATAAAATGCGGGATTTATTTAAAAAGCTTGATATTGCGGCAGAAATATATCTCGCGTCGGATTATTACAAAAAAGGAGTTTACAATAAAGCAATTGAATTTGTTCTTGATCATGCAGATAAGGTACGCAAAGTTTATTCCGATATGTATAAAAAACCGATTGCAAAAGATTGGTTTCCTCTTCAAGTTGTTTGTCCAAATTGTGGTAAAGTCGGCACTACTGAAGTTACCGCTTGGGATGGAAAGGAAGTTTCTTTTATTTGTAGAAAAGATAAAGTTAAGTGGGCTCAGGGCTGTGAATTTATCGGCAAAATTTCCCCTTTTGATGGAGCAGCTACAATGCCGTTTAAAGTGGAGTGGGCGGCAAAATGGTGGACTTTTGGCGTAACAATTGAAGGAGCCGGGAAAGATCATGCATCAGCGGGAGGAACATACGATATTGCGCGAAAAATCTGCAAGGATGTGTTTGACCAAGAACCGCCCCTCGCCCTTCCATACGAGTTTTTCCTAATGAATGGTAAAAAAATGTCATCATCAAAAGGTCTTGGGCTTACGGGAGAGGACTTGCTTGAAGTATTGCCGCCCCAAATTGCTAGATTTCTTATGATCAAAACGCCGCCGAACCAAGCAGTCGAATTTAATCCAAACAAAACACTTATTATTCCAAAACTTTACGATGATTATCAAAAATCAGCAGAATCCAACGAAGACTATCTCAGGCGTTCATACAATTTCTCTCAAATAAAAAAAGAAAAGAAGCCTCCCAAGACTCGTTTTCTTGTTCTGGCACAGTTTGTACAAATGCCCAACATGCAGGATCAAATAAAAAAAGAAGGCCTTGATGTGTGGGCAAAATACGCAAAAATCTGGATTGAAAAATATGCGCTGGAATCCGAAAAGTTTTTGATACAAGAGAAATTGCCGGATGCGGTCAATAATTTATCAGAGAAACAAAAAGAATTTTTAAGGAAAGTTTTATCAAGCATCAAGGAGGGCTTGGATCCGGAAGAATTTCAGAAAAATCTTTATGAATGGGCAAAAGAATTAGGTCTTTCCTCAAGAGAAGCTTTTTCTGCGATTTATCTTTCTTTCCTGGGAAAAGACCATGGTCCTAAAGCAGGTTGGCTTATTTTATCTCT
>JBBTYY010000065.1:0-1445 GCA_038061615.1 Patescibacteria group bacterium
TGATTGTCGACTTGAACCCGAAGTTCGCTGGTTTGATCCGTGCCGACTGAGTTTTCTGTTTCTAAGGTTTCTACACGTCCTGCAAAATTAGATATAGCAGTCATAACTTGATCATGTTGTTCTGTCATTTTCTGAATTAGATTCTCTTTGACCTTTTCTACCTTATCCTCAACTTTCTCGACTTTTCCCTCAACTCTTAAAATCTCTCTCCATAGCGATCTTCTTGTACTTTTAGATTCAGACCTGAGTATATTAATGCTTTTAACGAGTTTATTTATGTCTGTCTTGGTTGCTGTATTATTTGTTTTATATTTTTTATTCATGGTCGCATTTTATTATATTTCTTCTAAGAAGTTTTTCTGCAAATTTCTTTTCCCCTTCCCACATTCTGTCCGGATAAAGTTCAAACAGCTCGTCTCTTATCTCCATATATTTTAACATTAAATCTATATATCTTGATTGCTTTTCCCACTTTGCGTCGCTTATTTGTCTTTGCTTATTTGTCATGGAAAATTAGTATAGCATTTATGTTCGATATTCTGTCAATATGACAAACTATAGCTTTAGAATGCTATAATTAAGGGAATGAAAGTGGCGTTGGTTTATGACAGAGTAAATAAATGGGGAGGGGCAGAAAGAGTTCTTTTGGCACTTCATAAGATTTTTCCTGACGCTCCTCTTTATACCTCGGTTTACGATAAAGAAAAAACGCCATGGGCCCTTCGGTTTAACTCAGGGCAAGCAAAAATTAGAACTTCTTTTCTTCAAAATTTCCCATTTGCATCGGGAAATCATGAATTTTATGCGCTGCTCATGCCCTTGGCTTTTGAGAGTTTTACGTTTGACGAATATGATTTGGTAATTTCTGTAACGAGCGAAGCTGCAAAAGGAATTATCACAAAACCCGAAACGAAGCATATTTGTTATTGTCTTACTCCGACCCGCTATTTATGGAGTGGCTATGATGATTATTTTAAAAATCCAATTCTGCGATTTATTTCAAAGCCGGTAATTTCTTATCTTAGATTTTGGGATAGAATTGCTTCTCAAAGACCGGACGCCCTTATTGCGATTTCAAGAGAAGTTCAAAAACGAATTAAAAAATACTACGATCGAGATTCAGAAATTATTTACCCGCCAGTAGAAATTTCAAATTTCATCCCGATTCAATCGGGACAAATTCCAAATAAATCCTCAAATTCAAAATCAAAAAAATCCAAAGACCAAAGACCAGCGACAAAGGACTATTTTTTAATCGTCTCCCGTCTCGTTCCTTATAAAAAAATAGACTTGGCGATAAAAGTTTTTAATAAGCTGGGATTGCCTTTAAAAATTGTTGGAACCGGTATAGAAGAGAATAGGCTTAAAAGAATGGCTAAATCGAACATCGAATTCTTGGGTAACTTGACTGATAAAGAATTGGTAGAGTATTATAAAGGGTGCCA
>JBBTYY010000065.1:1545-3838 GCA_038061615.1 Patescibacteria group bacterium
AATTCTTGGGTAACTTGACTGATAAAGAATTGGTAGAGTATTATAAAGGGTGCCAGGCTCTTATATTTCCGGGTATTGAAGATTTTGGATTGACAGTTATAGAAGCGCAAAGTTTTGGGAAACCAGTAATTGCTTTAAAGGCAGGAGGGGCACAGGAGTCAGTAATAGAAGAAAATCCTTCGGCAGGTCATTCGACCGTGAGCTCAGACCGAATCGGCTCAGGACGGCAAAAGCCGACAGGAATATTTTTTGAAGTACAGAGCGAAAAATCTTTGGAAGATGCAATGCTAAAGTTTCAAAAAATGAATTTTGATCCAAGAGATTCTATGAAAAATGCCGAAAAGTTCAGTTTTGAAGAATTTAAAACAAAATTAAAAAAGGAAATAGCACTAGCTACTAGTAACTAGCAACTAATTTATGAATATTGCAATCTTTGCAGGAGGCGCCGGTACGAGGCTCTGGCCGCTGTCCCGCAAAAATACTCCTAAGCAGTTTGAAAAAATAGTTGGAGAAAAATCCACTCTTCAGCTTACAGTAGATAGACTTACCCCGAACTTTAAAATCCAAAATGTCTACATCTCAACGGGAAAAAGATATAAAGATGTAATCTTGAATCATGTTTCAAAAATTCCAAAGGAAAACTTTATATTTGAGCCGCAGTCGCGAGACGTTGGTCCGGCTGTTGGTCTTTCTATGGCAGTAATCGGGAAGAAACATCCGGATGCACCTGTTGCAATTCTTTGGAGCGATCATTTTGTAAAAAAAGAAAGACGGTTTAGGGAAGTCTTAAGAATGGCCGAAGACCTTATTAAAAAAAAACCAAATTCACTGGTTCTTATGGGACAGCGGGCAAGGTTTGCTAATCAGAATTTGGGCTGGATTGAATTTGGAAAACAAATTGGTCAAAAAAAGGGAACGAAAGTTTTTAGCTTTAAAAGAACAGTTTACCGTCCAACTCTTGAGGAAGCAGAAGAGTTTCTAAAAAGAGATTATGCATGGAATCCCGGATACTTTATAACTACGCCTTCATTTTTACTTTCGCAATTTAAAAAATTTACACCCGATCTGTGGAAAGGACTTATGGAAATTCAAAATGCTGTAGGGACAAAAAGCTTTAATTCGGTTCTTGAGAGGATATATCCAAGATTTGAAAAAATAAGCTTTGATAATGCTATTCTAGAGAGAGTAGATCCAAAACATATTTTTGTAATTGCCGCGGATCTTGGATGGAGCGATATAGGAGCATGGGAGGCCCTAAAAGAGGCTCTGGAAATTTCATCGGAGGAGAATGTTACAAGGGGTAAGGTTTTGATTAATGACTCATCGGACAATCTGGTATTTAATTATACCGATCAGCTTACAGTTGGAATCGATCTTAAAGACATGGTTATAATAAATACAGATGACGTGCTTCTTATTTGTAGAAAAACCTCTGTTCCCAAAATTAAAAAACTCGTAGAAAGCCTGGCAGGAACTCAAAACGAACACCTCACGTAGACACATATGCCATATATAGAAATTAAGAAAAGTTTATATTATGAAATCTTAAAACGGCTGATAGATGTTGTTCTCTCTTCAATTTTAATAGTAATTTTTTCTCCGGTAATACTATTTGTGGCGATAGCGATAAAACTTGATTCAAAAGGACCGGTTCTGGCAGATACTCCGGAAAGAGTCGGGCGATCGGGCAATCTATTTAAAATGTATAAGTTTCGGTCCATGGTGGAAAACGCGCATGAGCTTTTGCGCGAGAATCCAAGCTTTGCCAAGCTTTTTAGAGAATATAAATATGGAAGTTATAAATTAAAAGATGATCCAAGAGTTACTAAAGTAGGAAGATTTATCAGAAAATTTTCTTTCGATGAAATTCCTCAGTTTTTCAATATTTTAAGAGGCGAGATGAGTCTGGTGGGTCCCCGGGCCTATTATCCGGATGAACTGCGGGAGCAGCAAAGAAATTATCCCAAAACGGAAAAATCTGTAAAAATTGTACTTTCTGTTAAGCCCGGGCTTACAGGATACTGGCAGGTTTCGGGAAGAAGTGAGGTAAACTTTGATAAAAGAATAGATATGGACGCCTCTTATGTAAGAAGAAGATCTATTTTTTACGATCTGCGGATCATTCTCAAAACTCCTTGGGCAATGATCTCCGGCAAAGGAGCGCTCTAATCTAGTTATTAGCTGCTAGTCGATAGTGACTGGTTGAGTGTGTTGACACGCATGGCCATTTATGGGTAGTATATAATGTATGGAGGGATTTGAGAAAATAGATTTAGGTTCGGGAGTTAAAGAT
>JBBTYY010000066.1:0-17082 GCA_038061615.1 Patescibacteria group bacterium
TAACAGCGAAATTATTAGCCGCTTTATTATTAATTGCGATTTTAGGTGTTGGAAGCGGATACTTATTATCTAAAAAAGGGAATGTTGCAGGTGTTAATTTAAAAGAAAAGGCAGGTTCTTTAGGTATTCCAAAAGGAAAAGTTGTAGGATCAAATGACACTAAAACATTCAAAGATATAGCGGAAGGAGTTTTAAAAACCGGAGGAATCAATGGAGAAGGACAATTTCATCTTAAAAGGACTGGCGGAGAGAGTCAAAATGTATATCTTACGTCCTCTATCGTGGACTTATCTCAATACGTGGGAAAGAAAATAAAAGTTTGGGGAGAAACACATAAAGCACAGCGTGCGGGTTGGCTTATGGACGTTGGCAGATTAGAAGTCTTATAACTTGCCAAAATAGCTTCGGATTTATGATCAAATTAGATAAAGTTTCTAAAAAATTCGGTACTGGAGTTTTTGGACTCGCAGGTATAAACTTGTCGGTTGAGAAGAAAGAATTCGTTTTTTTAGTTGGACCAACGGGCAGCGGAAAAACAACGATCTTCAGGCTCTTAATAAGAGAAATTTTACCAACTGAAGGTACAGTTATAGTTAATGATTGGGATTTAACTAAACTTCCAAAGCATCAAATTCCTCATTTGCGAAAAAAAATAGGAGTTGTCTTTCAGGATTTAAAACTTTTGTTTGATAGAACTGTTTTTGAAAATGTACTGATGCCTTTGGAGGTTACGGGAGTAAGGGTGGAGGAGGCTTCACTGCGAGTTGAAGAAGTTCTGACACAAATCGGAATAATAGAGCATAAAGATAAATTTCCAATCCAGCTCTCAGGCGGAGAACTTCAGAGAGTAGCAATTGCGCGGGCTCTTGTTCTTTCTCCCCAGATTCTCTTGGCAGATGAGCCAACGGGAAATTTAGATTCTGCGACCTCTTGGGAGATTGTTAAGCTTTTGTCCGACATAAACGAAAAAGGCACTACCGTAATAATGGCAACTCACAATGTCGATATTGTTAAAAATCTTTCAAAAAGGGTGATTGCTCTTGAAAAAGGTAAGTTAGTAAGAGATGATCCTTCGGCAAGCTCAGGACAAGTAAGAAAGAAAGAGGATAGGAAATGACCCATTCGGCAAACTCAGGGTCATTGTCCTTCGACAAGCTCAGGATTCTGAGTGAAATCGAAGAATGAGGAATTCGAACTATGAAGTTTATAAAATCAAGTCTCCGCAATATTAGACGCTCCCCATACCAGGCGTTTGCTGCTGTTCTTATAATGATGCTCACTTTTCTGACTATATCATTTTTTACATTTCTTCTTTCCGGATCAGCGCGGGTTATTAATTTTTTTGAATCAAAACCCCAGGTCACGGCTTTTTTCAAAAACGAAACAAAGCAGAACGATATAAATGCACTTGAGTCTCAAGTTAAAAATACCGGAAAAGTTTCTTCTGTTAGATTTGTTTCAAAACAAGAGGCGCTTAAAATATATAGGGAGCAAAATAAAGACGATCCTCTTCTTTTAGATTTAGTCACTGCAGATATACTGCCAGCTTCTCTGGAGATTTCCACTTTTAAAATAAGTGATCTTTCGGGAATATCGGAAACGCTTAAAGGATCGCCAGTTGTTTCGGAAGTAATTTTTCAAAAAGATATTGTATCTACTCTTGTTTCCTGGACAGCTGCTGTGCGAAAAATAGGAATTGGTTTGATAATTGTTCTTTCTCTAGTTTCGACATTTATAATGATAACAATAATAGGAATAAGGATTTCTCAAAGAAAAGAAGATATAGAAATAATGCGTCTCATAGGCGCTTCCGATTGGTATATAAGATGGCCGTTTCTTTTTGAAGGAATGTTTTATGCGGTTATCGGAGCTGCAATTGGGTGGACGATAACTTCTCTTGTGCTTTGGTACTCAACGCCGTTTTTATCATCATTTTTAAGAGGAATTCCAATTTTACCTGTTTCTCCCATCTTTCTTCTTGAAGTATTATTGGCAGAGCTAATTTTTGCCATAATATTAGGTTTTCTTTCAAGCTTTTTGGCAGTTCTTAGATATCTTAGATAATATGGCTTATGATAATTGGAAGAAAAAAATTCTTAGCTCTCGTATTTTTATTTTCGGTCCTTTTTTTTAGTCTTCAATTTTTAAATATTGCGGTTGCTCAAACCGTTACTCCTACGCCTACACCTACACAGGATAATTCGCAAGCTGTAAGAGATTTACAGAATCAGATTAACGATTTGCAAAATAAAGTTTCTGAACTTCAAAAGCAGGGAAAAACTTTATCGTCCCAGATTTTTGTTATGGACAGCCAAATTAAATTGACCCAGCTTAGAATAAATTCGACTAAACAACAGATAACAGATATTACCCTTGACATAGATACCACTAATAAAAAAATCTCAACTCTTCAAAACTCTTTGGTAAAATTGACAGGAGTTCTCATAAATAGAATTGTCGCAACCTACGAAGTTGGGACTGTACAGCCATTTCATATACTCTTGTCCTCAAATAATGTTTCTAATTTTTTCTCCAGACTTAATTATCTAAAGATAGCGCAGGAACACGATAAGAGACTTATCTATGATACAACACAGGCAAAAAATGATTACTCCAACCAAAAATCAATCTTTGAGGATAAAAAGAAAAAAGTAGAGACACTTAAAACACAGCTTGAGGCTTATACCGCAGAGCTTGATCAGGAAAAGAAAAATAAACAGGCATTGCTCACTGTTACCCAAAATAGCGAATCTATCTATCAGCAAAGATTACAGGCGGCGTTGGCAGAACAAAGAGCAATTCAGCAAATTGGTGCCGGCGGAGGAAATGTTGTCAGCGTAGGACAGGTGAAGGAAGGCGATGTAATAGCATATATGATAAGCGGTCCCTCGGCTTGTTCTTCTGGTACCCACCTTCATTTTGAGGTTCGAAAAGATGGAGGATTGCAAGATCCGAGTCAATTTCTTTCAAATAAGAGCGTTATTTTTGACAATTCTCCGGATGGATCTTTTTCTTTTGGTGGTTCCTGGAACTGGCCAATCTCGGATCCGATACTTATCGAACAAGGATATGGAATGACTTGTTATGCACGACCGGGCTGTTTTTTTCCATCTGGTGCTTACAGAGGAGCACCTCATACTGGTATTGATATGTATTCAAAGTCGTCCCTTGCAGTTAAAGCAGTTAAAGACGGAGAATTGTTCCGAGGAAGTATTGGTTGTGGAGGAGGAAACCTTTCTTTTGTAAAGGTTGATCAAAGTGAAGGAACACAAACTTTTTATCTGCATACAGTGTATTAAATGAAAGCACTTCTTATCTGTTTTTATCTTTTTTTGTTTCTTTTCATTTTCTTGCCTCAAAGTTTTGCAGAAGGTTCCGTCACAATTAATGAATTCTTAGCAAATCCCAACTCTGGAAATAAAGAATGGGTAGAATTTTATAATCCTGACAATGTCGATCTTTCCGAATATTTTGTAGATGATGATAACTCATTTGACGAAAATCCTGAATATGGAAGTTCTAAAAAAAAATTAAGCGCAGCTTTAATTGATATTTCTAATTCAAATTTTCCTTTTATTACACTTTCGTCAAGCATGTTTAATAATATATGCGATTCTACGTGTGATTATGTAGTTCTATTTTCTCCAGACGGTTCGTTGATTGATCAATTTCAGTATACTAGCGAACAAATTCAAGAAAAAGGAAGCTCTATTGGTAGATATCCTGATAGATCCAATAATTGGATAGTTTTTGCGAATTCAACAAAAGGCTTGACCAATAATAGTTCATCTCCGATGCCTTCTGATACACCTGTTCCTACCAAGACGCCAACTCCAACAAAGATACCCACCCCAACTAAGACCCCAACTTCTGCAAAATCTCCAACAAAAACAGCATCAACTCCAACAAAAACAGTGTCTTCGCCTACGCCCACGCAAAAAACACTTTCTTCAAGCCCTTCTCAGGAACAAGCTTTAAGCAAGGCAACGAGTACTAAGATAAATGTTCCAACTTCGGTTCTTGGGCAAAGTACAAAAAGCGCAGTTTCAACCCCATCCTCTGGCACTACTGACTCAAATAAGGAAGTGAAGACGTTGGGAAGTAATCAAAACAATATTTTCAAGATTTTTATAGGAGCTGGAGGCATTTTTATCATTGCGTGTGCTATACTTCTTTTTCGGTATTATAAGAATAAAAAGATCGATAATGAGTAAAACAAAGCAAAACATTTTTATTACAAATAATCTTAGAGAAACTCAAAAATTAGCAGAAAATCTTATCAAGAGACTTAAGAAGGGGGACGTGCTTGCGCTTTATGGAAATCTTGGCAGCGGAAAAACAACTTTTGTTCAGGGTTTAGCAAGAGGATTTGGCATCAAAAAAAGAATAATATCACCAACTTTTATAATAGTCAGAAGCTATGAACTTAAAATCAAAAATCAAAAATCAAAAATCAAAAGTACAAATCAAAATTCAAAATTATTCTATCATATAGATTTATATAGAATAGAAAGTCAAAATGATATTAAAAATCTTGGGATTGAAGAAATAATTAACGGTAAAGATATTGTTGTGATTGAATGGGCAGAAAAAATGAAAAGACTTCTGCCAAAGAAAAGATGGGATGTAAAATTCGAGGATCTGGGAAGCAGTAGAAGAAAAATAACAATCAATCAAGAATTATGAAAGGTAGCGTAGAACAAGCAGTAAAAATATTAAAACAGGGCGGCATAGTGGTTTTTCCATCTGACACGACTTTTGTTATTAGCTGCAGGATGGATAATAGTAAAGCAGTAAAAAAGTTATTCAAGATTAAAAAAAGATCAAAAAACAAAGCAGTCCTGGTTTTAGCTGATAGTCTTAAAATGGCACAGGAGTATGTATGGCCGATTGGTGAAGATGTTAAGAACAAACTTATTAACAAATTCTGGCCCGGCCCTTTAACAATTATATTTAAAGCCAATTTAAAAAAAGTAAGCTCTCTGGTTAGGGGAGGCGGGACAACTTTGGGAGTAAGAGTTCCCGATCACAAAATTACAAAGCTGTTGATAAAAGAAGTCGGGGTTCCTCTTTTGGGGCCTTCTGCGAATTTCCAGGGAGATAAAACTCCTTTTAGGATTGATGATTTAAATAGTGATCTAATTTCTTTAGTAGATTTTGTTTTGCCAGGAACTACAAATAATTATAAAAAAGCTTCTACGATTATTGACTGTTCAGTTGCGCCTTGGAAAATCTTAAGGAAGGGGGCAATAAAATTAGATTTAAGATTTAAGATTTAAGATTTAAGAATTAAGAATTAAGAATTAAGAATTATGAATATATTAGTCATTGATACTTCGGATTCTAAAAATATTAGAGTTGGAATTAAAATCAACGGTAAATCAAAATATATTAGCTCCAACGCTAAGGTTTTAAAAGCACAGGCAGTGCTGCCTCTCATAGATAAAGTTCTAAAAGCTAATAATATTAACTTATCAGATATAAATAAAATAAAAGTAAATACAGGACCCGGTTCTTTTACCGGACTTCGGGTAGGAATTTCAATTGTAAATGCCCTGGGATTTTTTCTAAAAATTCCTATAAACGGAAAAAAAGTCGGCAAGTTGGTTGAACCCAGATACAAATGATATACTAATATAGATGAAAGAATTTTTACATCATTTTTTTATCCCGCGGGAATCTAACAATTATAAAGCAAAACTACTTCATCAAACAACACTACTGCTGTTTATTGCATTTTTTATTATAGGGGGTTTATTGCTGAATTTAACAAAAACCGAATACCCCTCTGTGCTTGGTATTTCAACGGATATAACTTCAGAGCAGTTACTAACACTGGTGAACCAAAAAAGACAGGAAAATGGATTGTCTCCTCTGTCGTTTAGTCCCGAACTTGCAACAGCAGCCAGAAGTAAAGCCAATGACATGTTTTCAAAAAACTACTGGGCGCATAACTCCCCCGATGGTAAAACCCCCTGGGAATTTCTAAAAGAGGCAGGTTATAACTATGTTTATGCCGGAGAAAACATGGCAAGAGGATTTAATACCAGCGCGGACGTTACTAATGCTTGGATGGTGAGTCCAACCCATCGGGCAAATGTTCTATCCCCGAATTATTCAGACGTTGGATTTGCAGTTGTAACAGGTAATCTAAGCGGAGAAGAAACAGTTCTTGTGGTCCAGGAGTTTGGAAACCGTGCTCTGGCTGCGCTTCCCGGTCCAAGCGAAAGGCCGGTATCAACAAGTTTAAATAATCCTAAAGAGATTTCCATAGAACAAAAGATTGCGGCAATTCCCAATAGGTCCGTAAAGTCTTCTTCTAAAATCAGTCCTTTATCGGAAGTTAAAAAATCACCGCTTATTGATAGTATTCATCTGACAACTAATATAGGAACATTTATTATTATAATGTTTATATTAGCTTTAATATCCGAAACAATAATTTTGGAAAGGCGAAAAATTGTAGGTTTTGCGGAGCATAATCCGGATCATATATTCTTTTTGGTATCCGTACTTTTAATTATTGTTATTTTAGGCAGAGGAGTGATATTGTAGTGAATATTAAAAGCAGAAATATCGATTTGGAATATTATATCTCTCTTGTATTCATACTGTCTCTTGGTTTATTTTTTATTATTTTAGCAGCTCCAAATAAAAATCTTCAGTTAATTCTAGTTCTTCTAACCACCCTTTTTTACATACTTTTTGGAATAGCCCATCATTTGATAAACCACGACTTAAGCATAAGGGTTATGATACAATACATAATTATTGGCGCTTTAGGCATCACAGTTATTTTTTTCTTTTTAAAAGGAGGACTTGGATTATGATCCTTGCGCAAGCTCAGAATCACATTTGGGAATTCGAAATATGAAAGGTGTAATTTTAGCAGGAGGTCTTGCTACAAGACTTAGGCCGTTAACACAGGTTACAAATAAACACTTGCTCCCCGTATTTAACAAACCAATGATTTTTTATCCTCTTGAGATTATGCAGCGGGCAGGAATCAAAGAAGTTCTTCTAATCAGTTCTCCGGATCATTCCGGTGATTTTGCTAACCTTTTAAAATCGGGAGAAGAGTTTGGGTTAAAAATCTATTACGGAGTGCAACAAAATGCCAAAGGAGGAATTGCAGATGGCATTTCTTATGCCAGGGAATTTGCTAAAAATGAAAAAATATTAGTAATTTTAGGAGACAATATTTTTAGAACAGATCTTAAATCTGCCATTGGGAAATTCGAGCAAAAAGATAAGGGAGCGGTTATTTACGGCGTTAGAATGCCGACCCACTCACAGCAGTACGGAGTAATAGAAGTGGACGATAACGCAGTGGTACTCTCAATTGAGGAGAAGCCGGAGCATCCAAAATCGGATATTGTTCAAACCGGAATTTACCTATATGACGAGAGGGTGTTCGATTTTATCGAAACACTTAAGCCATCCGCAAGAGGCGAGCTTGAAGTAACGGATCTTAATAATATTTACTTAGAAGAAGGAAGTTTACAATGTGAGCTATTGGATTGGTGGATTGATGCAGGAACATCATATGATGAGCTTCTTAGGGCAAATAATATGGTTGCAGAAAAAGTTAAGGCAGGAGAGTTATAAATTTTATGATTATCTGTGAATTTGAAAATGGTGGTAAGGGAAAACTCCGCCATGTAACAGTAAAAGCACTCACAGTAAATGATAAAGGAGAAGTCCTTCTTGTAAAAAGAGCACAAAATTTAGTAAGAGGCGGTAAATACGATATTCCGGGTGGATTTCTGGATAGAGACGAAAATTCAAGAGAAGGAGCGTTAAGAGAGCTTTTTGAAGAGACAGGAATAAAAGGAAAAATACAATTTCTTTTAAGAATTAATGATAGCCCCAAAAGACCAAAGGAAGATAGGCAAAATTTAGATATTGTCTTCGTCGTTAAACCAATTGGAGGAAAACTGAAAACAGATAGAGAAAGCACAGAAGCAGGGTGGTTTTCTAAAGATAATTTACCATCCGAAGAGAGTTTTGCATTTGATCATAGAGACTCAATTCTTAAATATTTTCAGCATTTGAAACAGCCGTTAAAACTTCCGATAGTTGGATAATATGAAATTACTCGTTACAGGAGGAGCGGGATTTATTGGCTCAAATTTTATACGCTATTGGACTGCAAATCATCCGGATGATGAAATATTGAACTTTGACAAGCTAACTTATGCCGGGAATTTAGAAAATCTAAAAGATATAGAGAGAAATCTAAAATATAGTTTTATTCAGGGAGATATAAGCAATATTTCCCAAGTTAAAAAAGCAATGGTTGGAGTCGATATTATAGTAAATTTTGCAGCAGAGACTCACGTAGACCGATCAATATTAAGACCAGCGCCATTTGTAATTACAAATATTGTAGGAACCCAGGTTCTTCTGGATGCAGCGTTAAAGTTTAAAATAAAAAGATTTATGCATATTTCAACAGATGAAGTGTTCGGAAGCCTTAACTTGGAAGATACGAGTAAGTTTAATGAACGAACAAATTATAACCCCGCAAGTCCATATTCAGCCAGTAAAGCCGGATCAGACCACTTAGTCAGAAGTTATTATCATACTTATGGTTTGCCAATAAATATTTCAAATTGCTCTAACAATTTTGGACCCTATCAATTTCCGGAAAAATTAATTCCTCTTGCAATAACAAATATTTTGGAAGGAAAAAAAGTTCCGGTTTACGGAGACGGACTGTATGTTAGAGATTGGCTGTACGTAGAGGATCACTGCAGAGCAATCGATGTTATTCTTAGGAAAGGAAAAATTGGAGAAACTTATTGCATAGGAGGATTAACAGAGGACATAAATAACTTATCGGTCATTAAGAAAATTTTAAATATACTAGGTAAAGATGAAAGTTTTATTGAATACGTTGGGGATAGGCCGGGACACGATAGAAAATATTCTATAGACTGGTCAAAGATAAAGAATGAATTAGGCTGGAGTCCTCTTCATAGCTTTGATGAATGGCTTGGAAAAACCATCGAGTGGTATAAAGAAAACCAGAAGTGGTGGGAAAGAGTAAAAAGCGGTGATTATCAAAAATATTATAAAAAGCAGTATGGAGCCATATGACCCATTCGATAAACTCAGGGTCATAGTCCTTCGACAAACTCAGGATTCTGAGTGAAATCGAAGAATGATGTATTCTAACTATGAAGATTTTAGGGACAGGATTAACAGGGCTTATCGGCTCAAGAATTCAGGAACTTTTAAAAGATAAATATCAATTCGAAAATCTAAGTCTTACTACGAGCGTTGATGTTACCGATTCGGAAAAAATTCTTTCTTTAATAACTTCATCGAATGCTTCTTTGGTTTTACACTTGGCTGCAAAAACGGATGTTGATGGCTGTCAGAAAGATAAAGAAAAAGATATTAAGATATTAAGATATGAAGATATTAAGGAACGAGAGACGGCGTGGGTTAAAGAAAAGACTGCGTGGGGCGTTAATGTTATTGGAACTAAAAATGTAATTAATGCGTGCGCAAGATCAGGGAAAAAACTTATTTATGTTTCCACAGACTTTGTATTTGATGGAAAAAAAGAAAAACCATATGGTGAAGAGGACGCCCCCAGTCCTATTAACTGGTATGGCCAAACAAAATATGAAGGAGAAAAATTGGTTGCCAGCTCGTCTTTATCTTGGGTGATTTTAAGACTTGCCTATCCATATAGAGCAAATTTTCAAAAAAGAGATTTTGCACGAGTTTTAATAGACAGATTAAAAAATGGAGAAAAAGTGAGCTTAATAACCGATCATATAATGACCCCCACCCTTGCAGATGATTTATCCTATGCGTTAGAGACGATTATTAATAAGGAATCATTAGGGATTTTTCATGCCGTGGGCAGCCAATTTGTAAGTCCTTTTGAGGCAGGAGTAATTATATCCAATATTTTTGGTTTCGATAAAAATCTACTCCAAAAAACAACTCGTGAAGAGTTTTTTAAAAACCGTGCGGGAAGACCCTTCAATCTTGCTCTTAAAAATGATAAAATACAAAAATTAGGAATTAAAATGAGGACTTTTGAGGAAGGTATTTTTGAAATTAAAAAACAACTTAACTTATGACAATCACTTTTGTGGGACATGGGTATGTGGGGCTTGTTAGCGCTTCTGTCTTTGCCGATTTAGGGAATACGGTATGGGTAGTAGGCCATACAAAAGAGAAGATAGAAAATTTAAAAAAAGGAATTATTCCGATTTATGAGCCGGGACTTGAGGAAATTGTAAAGAGAAATGTTAAAGCAAAAAGAATATTTTTCACCTTGGATTATAAAGATGCAATACGGGAATCTTCAGTGGTTTTCATAGCGGTTGGAACTCCTCCAAAAGAGACCGGCGAAGCAGACCTTTCTGCTGTTTTTGAAGTTGCAAAAAAAATTGCACCATATTTAACAGGGTATACGGTAGTTGCTACAAAGAGTACAGTTCCTGTTGGCACCAATCAAAAAATAAAGGAAATTATTAATCAATACAAAGTACCGAAAGCAGATTTTGATGTTGCGTCTGTCCCTGAATTTCTTCGCGAGGGACAAGCTATTTCCGATACTCAATCACCGGATAGAGTAGTTATTGGAACAGATTCAAAAAAAGCGGAGGGTCTTTTAGTTGAACTTCACGAGCCGATAGACGGAAAATATATACTAACAAATATAGAAACTGCCGAAATGATTAAGTATGCCGCAAATGCTTTTTTAGCAACAAAAATTTCATTTGCAAATTCAATTGCAAACTTGAGCGAACTAACAGGAGCAGACGGACTTAAGGTTCTTGAGGCTGTTGGTCTTGATAAAAGAATCGGCTCAAGTTTTCTTTCCCCCGGAGCAGGATTTGGCGGAAGCTGTCTTCCTAAAGACATAAAGGCTTTACTTAATATCGCAAAAACAAAGGGTTACGATTTCGGTCTATTAAAAGAAGTGAATAAGGTAAATAATCAGGCAATAAAGGGAATCGTTAGCAAATCAAAACGGCTTCTTGGGGGAAGTTTAGAAAATAAAACTATTGCAGTCTTAGGATTATCGTTTAAGCCAAACACAGATGACATGAGAGATGCGCCCTCTATCGTAGTTATCAATTCTCTGATTAGGGCAGGAGCCAAGATAAAAGCATATGATCCGGTAGCAATGGAAAATGCAGGAAAAATATTAAAAGGAATAATTTTTTCTAAAGATTGCTATTCCGCCGTAGAAGATGCCGATTTATTGATAATACTCACAGAATGGAACGAATTCAGGCAGCTGTCTCTTTTAGAAATAAAGAAACTTATGAGAAAGCCAAACATTATTGATGGAAGAAACATTTATGATCCCAAGAAAGCAGGAGAAATGGGTTTTGCCTATCTGGGCGTTGGAAGATGAATCCTCCTTCATTAAAATTTCGGATGGATTCATGCTTCCGAAGTCCTTATCGTGATTTTTACACAATGTTTTTCCAAAAAAATAATAGGGAATAAAAGACGAAGGAGCATGAAGAATATTTTAATAACAGGGATCTCCGGTTTTGCAGGAAGCTTTCTTGCTGAATACTTAGTCTCACGGAATAAAGGAAAAATTTCGGGGACTTATCTTGAGGAAGCAAGTTTGGGTAATATACAAAACGTAAAAACAAAAGTTAATTTATTCAAACTGAATCTAACAGAAGAAAAAAAAGTTTTTGATATCGTTTTGGAAACTAAGCCGGATTTCATCTTCCACTTAGCCGCATTGACTTCTCCGAAGGCAAGTTTTGATAATCCATTTGAGACTATTCAAAATAATGTTAAGGCGCAGCTCAATCTTTTAGAAGCAGTCAGGAAACTTAAGCTGTTAAATACGCGTATACTAGTTATTTCCTCGGCTGAAGTTTACGGAATTGTCGAAAAAAAGGATCTGCCAATTGATGAGGATACAAAATTTATACCCGCTTCTCCTTACGCAGTTTCAAAGATAACTCAAGATTTCTTAGCGCTTCAATATTTTCTATCTTATGATATTAAGATTATCAGGATCCGTCCGTTTAATCACATAGGACCTAGACAATCGCCTAATTTTGTTGTTTCCGCTTTTGCAAAAAAAATAGCAGAAATAGAAAAAGGTAAAACAGACAACACTTTTTTTGTGGGAAATCTAGACAGTAAAAGAGATTTTACAGACGTTAGGGATATGGTTACGGCATACAGTCTTGCAATTGAGAAAGGGGAAGCGGGAGAAGTTTATAATATTGGCTCCGGTAAATCTTATGCAATTTCGCAGATTCTTGATAAAATGCTATCCTTATCGAAAACGAAAATAAAAGTAAGAGTGGATGAATCGCTGTTTCGGCCAAGCGATAATCCGGATCTTCTCTGTGATAGAAGTAAATTTACAAATCTTACAGGCTGGGAGCCGGAAATACCCATAGATAGAACTTTAAAAGATACTCTAGACTATTGGAGGAATATAATTTAAAATCTAAGTTATGGCAAGAAAAGCGTTAATAACCGGAATAACCGGACAGGATGGATCCTATCTTGCGGAGTTTCTGCTTAAAAAAGGATACAAAGTATACGGATTAACCAGAAGAACCAGTACTATAAATTTTGAAAGAATAAAAGATATAGAAGATAAGATTGAGCTTATTCAAGGAGATCTTTTGGATCAGAGTTCTCTTGCCTCAGCTCTTTTGGAAGCACAACCCGATGAAGTTTATAACTTGGCAGCGCAGTCTTATGTTAAAACCTCCTGGAATCAGCCTGTTTTAACAGGAGAGTTCACCGCCTTGGGAGTTACCAGAGTTTTAGAAGCAATAAGGACAGTAAATCCAAAAATTAAATTTTATCAGGCATCATCTTCTGAGATGTTTGGTAAAGTTACAGAAACGCCTCAAAAAGAAACAACCAGATTTCATCCGAGAAGTCCTTATGGCGTTGCTAAGGTTTATGGTCACTATATAACCGTAAACTACAGAGAAAGTTACGGAATTTTTGCTTGCTCCGGAATTCTTTTTAATCATGAATCTCCAAGAAGAGGACTCGAGTTTGTGACACGTAAGATAAGCTATGCAGTTGCCAGAATTAGCCTTGGAAAACAGAAAAAATTAGAACTTGGTTCTCTTGAACCTAAAAGAGATTGGGGATTTGCAGGAGATTATGTTGAGGCAATTTGGCTAATGCTTCAGCAAAAAAGTCCGGATGATTACGTTATAGCATCAGGGAAAAATCATAGCGTTAGAGAATTTGTAGAATCTGCATTTAATTACGTTGGAATTTCCGATTGGCAAAAGTATGTCGTCTCAAATATGGAAGCTCATATGCGTCCGGCAGAAGTCGATTATTTGATTGGAGATGCGAGTAAAGCTAAGAAAATATTAGGCTGGAAACCTAAGACAAGTTTTAAGCAGTTGGTAGAAATGATGGTTGAAGCAGACATTAAGAGAGAAAAACAAACTAAATAGTTTATGCAGACAGTACTTGTTGCCGGAGGAGCAGGATTCATAGGTTCAAATCTTTGCGAAAGACTGCTCGATAAGAATTATAGAGTAATCTGCATAGACAATTTAATTACAGGAAGTAAAGAAAACATAGATGATTTTACTAAAAATAAAAACTTTAGTTTTCTAAATTTAGATATTACAAGCTTTTCTTTTCAAAACATAAAGCTGCCTAAAATAGATTATATTTTTCATCTTGCCTCACCAGCCTCGCCAAATAAAAAAAGCCCAAGGAGTTATATAAATTTTCCAATAGAAACGCTTCTGGCAAATTCACTAGGCACCTATAATCTTTTAGAAATAGCTAAAAAATTTAACGCTAAATTTCTTTATGCTTCATCTTCCGAAATCTACGGAGATCCCAAGATATCGCCTCAAAAAGAAAATTACTTTGGAAACGTAAACCCTGTTGGGATACGCTCTGTTTACGATGAAGGAAAGCGTTTTGGAGAGGCAATTACAATAGCATATGTAAGAAAATTCGGACTTAATGCCTGCATTATAAGAGTTTTTAATACTTACGGTCCTAAAATGAGAGCAGATGATGGAAGGGTGGTGTCAAACTTTATAAATCAGGCAATTTCAAACAAGCCTTTAACAGTTTATGGAGACGGAAGTCAAACAAGAAGTATATGTTATATTGATGATTTAGTGGAAGGTTTAATTAAAGCAATTGTTTCCGATAAAACAAAAGGAAAGGTGCTAAATCTGGGAAACACAAATGAAAAAACAGTTTTAGATCTTGCAAATATTATAAAAAAAATGACCAATTCTTCTTCAAAAACAACTTTAGAACCTTTGCCCGAAGACGACCCAAAGGTCAGAAAACCCGATATAGATAAAGCAAAACACCTTATTGACTGGACTCCTAAAGTGAGCATTGACCAAGGTCTTGCAAAAACCATACAATATTTTAAAGGTCTATAAATGAAAGTTGTCATAATTACCCCTACTTATAATGAAAAAGGAAACATTGATAAATTGATTCCTATTCTTGAGAACGATATTTTTCCTCAAATCAAAAATCATGATATGAATATTTTGGTGGCCGATGATAACTCTCCGGATGGCACGGGAGACGAGGTAAGAAAACTTATGCAGAAATGGAAGAACATCGATATCAGCTCGGGCGAAAAATATGGATTGGGAGCTGCTTACATAAGAGCTATGACCTATGCGGTTGATAAGCTAGGCGCAGACGTAATGTTTGAGCTGGATGCCGATTTGCAGCATGACCCTGAAAAAATTCCGGAATTCTTGGAAAAAATAGACGAAGGGTACGATATGGTAATAGGAAATAGATATAGCGACGGAGGGTCAATTCCTAAAAACTGGCCGCTTCTGAGAAAATTATTTTCAATTGCTGCAAATCTTTTTGTGAGAACCGTATTTATGAAATTTTCTGTCCATGACTGGACTGGAGGTTTTAGAGCGCTTAAGAAAGAAGTATTTTTAAGAGAGAGAAAAGAGCTGACAAATTATAAAGGATACATTTTCCAAATATCCTTCTTGCATAAAGCGATCAGGGATGGATTTAAGATTTCGGAAGTTCCGTTCCATTTCTCAGACAGAACTTTGGGAAAATCTAAGATTGCGCCTATTGGATATATTCTTGAAGTGTTTAAATTTGTAATCTCTACTCGCATCCGAGAACTTCTTTTGGGAAAGTTTGGCAAGTTTCTGGTTGTAGGAGGAGTAGGGTTTATTATCAACTGGGTGGTGTTCAATATACTGCTTTCCGTATCGAACATGCGTCCTGAGATTGCAAATTTAGCAGGCGCAGCTCTTGCTATTTTTTCTAATTATAATTTTAACAATCTGTGGACTTTTGGTGAAAGAAAAGCAAATAGCATTACAAGATATTTTTTAAAAATGCTTCAGTTCTACGCAACATCATCCTTCGGGGTTATCTTTATTCAGACCGGCACTATTTTTATTTTAGGGGGTATATTTGGTCGCGAAAATAGACTTTTAATTAACCTTTATTTTATTATTGGAACTGGTTTTCTTTTAATTTGGAATTTTACCGTTTATAATAAAATCATCTGGCGAAATAAACCTCAGAGATGAAGCGCAATTTTCAATTTTCAATTTTCAATTTTCAATTTCTTTCGATTATTTTTATATTAATCATATCTGCAATTCTCAGACTTTATCAAATACAGGACTACATGACATTTCTAGGAGACGAGGGAAGAGATGTTTTAGTGGTCTATAATATCTTACACGGAAAATTAACTCTTCTTGGTCCTACAGCATCTGTCGGAGGATTCTTTTTAGGCCCTATTTACTATTATTTTATGGCACCCTTTCTATTGATATTCAATTATAACCCGGTTGGTCCGGCAGTCATGGTTGCTCTCTTTGGAATTGCTACGGTCGGGCTTGTCTATAAATTCTCCAGAGAAATATTTAATTCTCGCGTCGGATTAATATCTGCACTTTTATATTCAATATCGCCTGTGGTAATTGCATATTCAAGGTCTTCGTGGAATCCCAATATTTTTCCTTTCTTCTCTCTTTTAACCCTCTATCTTATTTATAAAGCTTTAGTAAAAAACAATATGACACTATTTATTTTAGGAGGAATACTTCTTGGTATCTCGATGCAGCTTCATTATCTGGCATTATTTTTGGGATTTACAATAGCAGTTTACATTTTATCAACTTTTATAATTAGATATTTTCTCAAATCTTCAAGGGATATCTTAATTTTAATAAAAACCTATCTCTTCATTCTTTTCGGCTTTATTATCGGATTGTCTCCCTTTATAGCTTTTGAGGTAAGACATGGGTCTCCAAATATAAAAAGTATAATAAAATTTATTTTTCAATCGGGAGATACCGGTTTAGTAAATAATTTTATTGGAAATATCTCCAATGTGTTTTTTAGACTATTCGCAAGGCTTGTAACTCATTTTCCTCCGCCTGAACAAGTTGCAATCAACCAACATTTAAATATCTATGTTTGGTATTATCTGTCTTTGCTTCTGGCAGTTGTAAGCTTTACGATATTAATTTATCAGCTTATTAAGGTTTCTCCGTTATCTAAGAAGAATTTTAAGGAAAATTTTCCGGATTTTTTAAAAATTTCACTTTTGTCTATATGGCTTGTTTTTGGAATTGTCCTTTTCGGTTTTTATAAAAAACCAATTTACGATTATTATTTTGGTTTTATGTTTCCTCTGCCGTTTATTTTGGTCGGAAATACTTTAGATTTTTTTATGAGAAAGAATGCTCTTTTAAAAATTGTATCAGTCGCTGTCTTTTTATCATTAATTCTAATTAACTTAAGCGGTGTTCCATTTAGATATCAACCAAACAGACAGCTTGATCAAGTTAAAAAGATTTCGGAGTTTGTTTTAGATAAGGCGGATGAGAAGCCATTTAATTTCGCACTCATAACGGGAGGGAATTCCGATCATGCTTACAGATATTTTTTTACCCTTGAAAATCATCCACCCGTTACTATTCTGAATACTGCAGCCGATCCAAATAGAAAAAGCGTTACAGAACAACTCCTTGTAGTATGCGAACAAAACCCATGCCATCCCTTAGGTAATTCTCTCTGGGAAGTTGCAGGATTCGGCAGAGCAGAAAT
>JBBTYY010000066.1:17182-29635 GCA_038061615.1 Patescibacteria group bacterium
CAATCCCTCACACATAAAATGCTTTGATATAATAGTTAATAACTATGAGAAAAGGTATTGATCATATTGGCGTTGGGGTTGTTTTCTTTTGTCATGATGGAAATGGGAATTTCTTAATGAGCAAAAGATCTAAAAACACAAGAGACGAACATGGAAGATGGGATCCGGGCGGAGGAAGCATTGAGCTGGGAGAGTCTGTTGGGGATGCCTTAGAAAGAGAGATAAAAGAGGAGTATTGCGCCGAAGTAATTCGATTAGACTTTTTAGGATTTAGAGATGTGCATAGAATCGATGAAAAAGGAAATAAGACACATTGGATCGTTCTTGATTTCAGAGTATTAATTGATAAAGATAAAGTCAAAAATGGCGTTCCAAATGAACATGAAGAGATTGGATGGTTTAAACTAGACAATCTTCCAAGTCCAGTCCATTCCCAGTTCCCAACTTTTGTTAAGAATTATAAACATAGATTAAAATAACTCGAAAGTTACCTATCTGTCGAGCTCGGATTAGCCTTGCTTTTAATTTTTTGATATACTTCATTCATGGATCCTACAATTTCTCAGTTTATTACAACTCATAGGGTTTGTTCTCTAACAACACTTTTGCCAGAAGGTTTTCCCCATGCTGCTGCCTTACACTATTCTCACCAAGATAATCCACTCACCTTCTATTTCTCAACAGAAAAATCAAGTAAAAAATGTCAAAACCTTTTGGATGGAAAATCTTCAAAGGCATCTGTGGTTATTGGCTTTAGCGAAGAAGAATGGAAGACTCTACAAATGGATGGAGAAGTAAGAGCTATTCTTAATCCAGACGAGCTAAAAAAGATTAAGACAATTCACTACCTGAAGCATTCTGATTCAAAACAATATGAAAATGATCCAGAGACGTTGTTTCTTTCTTTTACCTCTCATTGGTGGAGATATACAGATTACAATACTGACCCTCCTTTAATTAAAAGCTCTGGATAGTAAGTTCTAACCTCCTCTACTCCTCGGAGTTCATCTAACTAATGGCTGAGGTGCAACTAAAGACGCTGCCCTTGTTCGATATCCAGGTAATATGTCTTGCTGAATAACAAGCAGTAGTTTCATTCCTTGGAGTACTGCTTGTAAATTGATTGGTAAAGCGTCAAGCCCTTCTGGTTCAAAGAAGACAGCAAAGGTCTTGTCTCCACCTGCAAGAGCAATCATGCGTCTCCAATGATCTGTGGTTAGATGTTCTATTCCATCGTCAGCTGGATGGAAAAACGAAGAAAGTAGTGTCCCTCGAAGACTTTCCTCATATAATGCACAAAACTCGTTTACATCAAAGACTTGTTCTACGAGCACAGATTCTACAGCAATTCCTGAGAGACCAAAGAGAACTCCTGCATGATTAACATCAAGACTCTCTCGTTCTGTTTGAGGAATTGGCGCAGACGTTGTCCCATCTCTATATAATTCAATGCCTCGATTATTTAGCTCTCTTCCTGTACTTTGTATTCCATCTCTTCCTTCTGTGATAAATTCATGCAAGAACGCATGCACATTTGAGTGATGCTTCTCTTCAGCTTTTCTCTGCACTAAGTGTACGAGTTCAGCCCCTGGTGGGTAGGTATGTAAAAAATTCTCGATACTCATTTGTGCGAATTATACCATAGGAAATTATTTTTTTGTTAAATAATGCTTTCTAATTTCCTCCATCTCTCGGAGTATTAAGCTGAAGAAATAAAAAACCCCGAGAAGAATCAAGGGGTTTTCTATTGTTTCCTGAAGGATTAAATTGTTCCTATCGATAGGACCTTCAAGAATTAGTTTCCGCCGATCCTGTACATTCCTGTACCGCAGGTTGGGCATTTGCCTTTAAGAGCCGGCTTACCGTTTTTCATGGTAACTTTTTGAGCATTTGGATCATCTCTTTTTGCTCTGCATTTTACACAATACATTGATGCCATTAATAATTCACCCCCTTTCAATAACTTATCCCCGGGATTGTTAACAAATGATTTTTAAGTAAAAAGGAAAAAATCAATTGGGCAATAATTATTGCACCAGTAACAACTCCGGTTTTGGAAATATCGGCAGTTAAATAATTATACTTTTGTGGTTCTGCTAAAAGAGCGGAGATGTTTGCGGTAGGCTTTTGCTCAAAAGATGGAACTTTCCGACTCCGTAGGGAGTAGAGTTGGCGATGAAGATCTGCGGTTATTTTTTGTCTTCTCGTTTTCCTCATTGAGATAGAGCCAAGATTACACTATTGACACGCAGGCTGTCAAGAGGCTAATATAGATGGATATATATGGTACCCAATTTGACACTGGTTATAGCGGGTGTTTTTTTTGTTTGGCTTTTAATCCTCACAATTTTTTTTTGGCAGATGTTTTCTCACTATTCAAGACTAGCAAAGGGCGCAAATAATAAAAATTTAAAATCAATTCTTGAGGATATTCTCTCCAAAATTGATCTTCACAATAAAGATATTGAGTCCATTAAGAAATACTGCGATAATTTACAAAGAGATGGACTCTTGCATGTTCAAAAAATTGGGCTTCATAGATTTAATCCTTTCAAAGATACGGGTGGAGACCAAAGTTTTGTACTTTCCCTGGTTGACGGAAGCGATACCGGTATAATTATCTCAGCTCTTTATTCCCGCTCCGGAACCAGATGGTATGCGAAAAGAGTAATAAACGGTAAAGGGGCAGAGCACGAACTAACGGACGAAGAAAAAAAAGTTCTAAAAGAAACTAAAAAAGAAAATTAAATGGAAAAAAGAAAATTACTAACAATTGCCCTAATAGCTTTGGTATATATCGTATCTTCGGGAATTTCGTATGCTCTCTTTTCAAAATCAGCTCTTTTAGAATCGGTAACATCTCCCGTAGGTCTTCCAGTCAAAGGGGGAGAGGGTAAATTAGTTTTTGATCCGAATCTTCCAAAAACCGAAAGCTGCCCATTAAATGGGGTTCTCTACTCAAAACAGCAAAAAAAATGGTGGGAGCAGCACAGGCCTTTAGGTATTATGATTGAGAATCATCAGGAAGCAAGACCGCAATCAGGTCTTTCTTCTGCCGATGTAATTTACGAGGTTGTTGCAGAAGGCGGAATTACGAGATTTCTTGCTATTTATTACTGTCAGGACGGGGCGCAGATAGGGCCCATACGATCGGCAAGAACCTACTTTATAGATTTTCTCTCGGAATATGGGAACTATCCTTTATATGCACATGTGGGGGGAGCAAATCAAGCAGGACCGGCAGATGCACTTTCTCAGTTGGATGATTATGGATGGACTGCCTATAATGATTTGAATCAATTTTCGATAGGATTTCCTGTTTTTTGGAGAGATTATGATAGGCTTGGTCACTCTGTTGCAACAGAGCATACAATATATTCAACAATCGAAAAGTTGTTGGATTATGCGAAAACTGCCCGAGGTTTAACCGAAGTTGATAAAAAAGGCACTCTTTGGAGTAAGGGATTTATTCCATATTCATTCAAAGAAGATGCCAGCTCTTCCAAAAGGGGAACAACCAAATCTATTCATTTAGAATTTTGGTCAACAATGCCGGATTATTTTGCGGACTGGACTTACGATCCTTTAACAAATTTATATAAAAGGAGTGCTGGAAAAGAGATTTATTTGGACAAGAATACGAACAAGCAGTTGACTTCGAAAAATATTGTAGTATTATTTATGCAGGAAAGAAACGCCAACGACGGGTACGAAAACAATATACATCTTTTGTACAGAACAAAAGGAACAGGGAAGGCAGAGATTTTTATGGACGGAAAACAAATAAAGGGCACTTGGAGAAAAGATAGCAGGACGGCAAGAACATTACTTTTTGATTCAAGCGGTGCGCCCGTTGAGCTTAATAAAGGACTTATCTGGTTTGAAATTCTGCCCATGGATGGAGTAATAACGGTAAAATAATATCATCCCAGGGCTTATGCTTTCTGATTTAATTACATCAAAATCTCGAGTAAAACTCCTAAGTATATTTCTTGGGAATCCCTTCGAAATGTTCCATGTTAGAGAGTTGGTGCGAAGGACGGAGGACGAGATAAATGCGGTAAGAAGAGAACTTTTATTTCTTGAAAAAAAAGGCATTTTATCAAGGGAACCCCGAGCAAACAGAGTTTACTACTCACTTTCTAAAAATTATCCCTTTTACTTTGATCTTTTAAGAATCGGCGTAAAAACTGTGGGCCTTGGTACAGATATCTTAATGAATAAAGCAAAGCTTGGAAAAATAAAATATGCTATGTTTTCCGGTAAATTCGCAAGAAGACTAAAAGTTGAGCCGGATGAGATAAATCTGCTTTTGGTCGGTACAGTTGTTCTTCCGGAGCTAACACTTCTTATAAGGGGAGAAGAGAAGAGATTGAGTACCGAAATAAATTATACGGTAATGTCCGAGGATGAATTCGATTTTAGAAAAAAGAGACGAGATCCTTTTATCCTTTCTATCCTTTCAGGTTCCAGAATCATGCTAATTGGTGATGAGGAGAGCATGTTAGAATGAAAGGAAGCCCCCGTTTTTTATTTTTTTCCATAATTCTACTGACTCTGGTTTCTGTGTTTATAAATTTGCCAAATCTTCAGAAAATTTCTATCGGTCCTATAAAAAATTTAGATATTAATCCGTCTTTGCTTTTAAGAACATTCAGAATTGGGAAAAATTTGGAGTTCAGAAAAGGTCTTGATTTGGAAGGCGGAACGTCTATAACTTTTAAAGCAGATATGTCCGGTGTTGCCCAAACTCAAGAATCCGATGCTCTAAATTCCGCAAAAACCGTAATTGAAAAAAGGATAAACCTTTTTGGAGTGTCCGAACCTGTTATTCAAACTGCGACTATTAATGGAGATTCAAGAATTATTGTAGAACTTCCGGGCGTTACAGATGTTAATCAGGCAATAAATTTAATTGGCACAACTGCACAACTTTCTTTTTGGGAGCAGGGGTCAACGCAATCTGCAAAACTTGCCTCTCCTTCGGCTTTTCCTTTGGGAATCGTAGAGGTATTAGGCCCCAGTGCTGTTAAGACAAGTCTTACCGGAAGTGACTTGGAAAGTTCAAGCGTTACTTTTGATCAAAACACAGGAAATCCTCAAGTCCAGTTAGTTTTTTCCGGTAAAGGCGCTAAAAAATTTGCAGATATAACAAAAAGAAATGTTAATAAAATTGTTGCTATAGTTTTAGATAACCAAGTTATAGAGGCTCCCAGAGTTAATCAGGCAATTCTAACGGGAAATGCAGTTATTACAGGAGGCTTTGTGCTTGCGCAGGCAAAGCTTTTGAGTACAGAGCTTAATGCAGGGGCACTGCCTGTTCCTCTTTCGGTTTTAGAGCAGCGGGTTATCGGGCCGACTCTCGGAATAGAGTCGCTTAGAAAAAGTTTTTTGGCAGGAGTTATCGGATTTTTAATAATAGTAATTTTTATGAGCATTCTTTATGGAAGACTTGGAATTGTAGCAAGTCTTGCCCTTGTTGTTTATTCCCTTTTAGTATTATCTATATTTAAAATCAGCAATCTTATTCCTTATGGAATAACTCTTACTCTTTCGGGAATAGCCGGTTTTATTCTCTCAATCGGAATGGCGGTTGATGCGAATATTTTAATTTTTGAAAGAATAAAGGAGGAAAAAAGACTTGGGAAAAAACAGGAGGAGTCAATTGAGATTGGGTTTTCAAGAGCATGGCCTTCTATAAAAGATTCAAATATCTCAACTCTTATTACAAGTGCAATTCTTTATGAATTTGGGACAGGAGTCGTTAAGGGATTTGCGTTGGTTTTGGCAATTGGAGTCTTAGTTTCGATGTTTTCGGCAATTGTTGTTACGAGAACATTTTTAAGATTTTTCTATGAAAAATAAAACACTGGATATTATTGGTAAAAAGAATTTATATTTTGCTCTGTCTTTGATAGTTGTTACCCCGGGGTTAATTGCACTTTTACTTTTTGGGCTTAATTTATCAATAGATTTTACCGGAGGATCAAGACTGACCATCTCTTTTCCTCAAAAAGTAGAAAAAACTACCTCTGAGAAAATTAAGAATATACTAACTAAGGAAAATCTCAAAGTTTCAACCGTAGAAACTTCCGGCAACTCTTTGCTTATTAGAACAAGCCCAATGGATCAGAAGCAAAATATTAAGTTTGTCAATACGCTTTCTAAAGAATTTAAGGGTGCGAAGGAAACTCAGTTTGAAACTATTGGGCCTACAATTGGGGCCGAGACAACTGCAAATGCCATGAAAGCTGTGATTCTTGCATCGATATTGATTATTTTGTATATCACTTGGTCGTTTAGAAAAGTTCCTAAGCCTGCAAGCAGTCTTAGATTCGGAGTAAGCGCAATAGTTGCTTTGATTCATGATGTTTTGGTTGTTTTGGGAATTTTTGCAATTTTAGGCCATTTCTTTGGGGTTGAGGTTGATTCTCTTTTTGTAACCGCTCTTCTTACGGTTATTGGATTTTCTGTTCACGATACGATTGTTGTTTTTGACAGGATTAGGGAAAATCTTAGAAGATCTCACGATTCTTTCCCCCAAATCGTTAACGATTCTATTCTTCAGACTTTCGGCAGATCGCTAAACACATCTTTAACCGTTCTTCTTGTTCTTTTTGCTCTTCTTCTTTTTGGAGGAGAAACAATAAAGTGGTTTATTGTAGCTCTTCTTATTGGAGTAGCAAGCGGAACTTATTCTTCAATCTTCAACGCCGCACCAATTCTCGTTGTCTGGCACGAAATAGCTGCTAGAAAAGCAGCTAAACGTGCCTAGAACGTAAAGGGACTAGCCGTCTCTAATAGCAATCTCTTCCCACTTCATGCTAAAATTTTCCTGCCCTTCTGGCACAATTAAAAAAATAGTGTTAACAAAGAGACCAAAATCCAACCCAGTCTTTAATAATCCCCAAGTCCTTTTCTACGATAAGAATTTAAGCCACTTTCTTGACAGGATCTTTGAACAAACTAGAGAGTACTTCTTGAAATTTCTCAATATCATATAAATTAGAAATTTTTTTTGTAAGTTTAAAGCTAGCATTTTGATTTTTTCCCATCGAAACTAAGTTTCCAGCAATTCCTTCTGCAACTTCGCCTTTTTTCCAAACTCCAAAAAATAAATGATCTGGCGTAACACCAAGACATAATAAGTAGTCGTACTTCGAATCAAGGCGGATATGATTAAACTGGAAACTACCAGCTGTATCCTCAGAAGCTAGTTTTACTTCAAATCTTTTATTCTCAATTTTTACATCACAATCTCCAAGACGCCCAAGATTTTCAACAGTAAAACCCAGCTCTTTTGCATACCTTGTTACAAATTCCTGCCCCGCGTCACCTTTACTAGTATTGGCAAGGTTTTTAAATGCTTGATGTGGTTTTCCAGCCCATTTAGGATCTATCAACTTCGCCCCAATAACCTCAAGAAAAATTTCTTTTGGGTCAGTTATTAAGTAAGCCATTATCTAATAAGGCGTATTTTATATGATACATAGAGATATGTCTACAGTTATGCGTTGCGAGGTTACTATATTTATTCCAGTTTATGCTTTTAAGAATCTTTGTAATTCTTTTTTTCTCCTTTTTGAATATAATGCCATATCCACAACCATACTTTACTTTTGAAAAATCACTGACCAAAGTAGGGGGGTCACCAAAATACGTTCTTTGTAGAAAGGTGTCGCATTTATCAATCTTATTCATTCCACATAGTCTTTCTTTACGTAGATCAACAGTAAATAAATCTACAAAATCGTTGCAAATACTCAAATCAGGTAGGGATGGTGCATCACCTTTTTTCCAAATTTGCCAAAGAGTATTTACTTGTATTTTTTCTCCGGTTGGTAAAGCGAATAGATCACCAGAAAGTTTTTCTGAGTGAACAAGCGTCATTCCTCTCACTCTATTCTTGGGACTACCTTTTCCATCGCTTTGAAACGACATCGGCAAAATAAAACCTACATAATCACAAAATTCTGCAGCACGATTTAAAAAAACCAATGCTAGCCAACCCCTGTATCCAAAAGGAGGATTGCCTATTGCTATACAAGGTCTATCATCTGTATTGTTTGGGGTCCAAGTCAAAAAGTCTTGTTGTATATATTCCTCATTAAACTTCTCAACGTCTATGCCCATACGATCCCTTTTTGGTAAAAGATTGTAGAAAGAACCAGTACCTGCACTTGGTTCAATAATTTTATAATTTTTAAGGATCGCGCCATCGTCTTTAAGAAATTTTTGGAAAGAGTTCCAGCAGTATTCAGCAACTTCTGGCAAAGTATTGTATTGATCAAGTCCAACTTCTCTTCCTCGTACCCAATCAGGGATACGATCAGTACTCGCCCAAGCGTTGTCCCTAAGCATAATTGCATTCATATTTAATTATTCTATCCTTTTCTTAATAATCCCACAACTTAAGGATTTACTTCAAGTAAGAATTTTAGCCTTTTCTTAGTAAGTCTATAAATTTTCCTTGTATTACAAACTGTTTTCCAATTTTAGGCTCATAAGTTGGATCATCACTTTCTGGTAAAAGCATAACGTAGTTTTGTAATCGTTTAAATCTTTTTAGCGTTGCTGTTTCGTCATCTGGATCAAAGGCAACTACGATGTCTCCATTGTTAGCACTGTTTTGCGGTGCAATTATAGCCAAATCACCTGGATTTATTCCGGCTTTTAGCATACTTGTTCCTTTTACCCGAAGTATGAAGACATCTTTTCGACCTTTTGCCAAGAGTAAGGGAATTTTTTTATAGCTTTCAATATTTTGCTCAGCCAAAGCACCATATCCAGCCCTAATCTCACCAACAACAGGAACATTAATTATAGTTTCTTTATTAATCTTCGTGGGCTTACTTAGTATTTTAATTGCTCGGCGAGAGTTTTTTTCACGCTGAATATAGCCTAATTTTTGCAATTTTTCTAATTGTAAAACTACTCCTCGTGTAGATTTATTTCCAATAATAGTCTTTAATTCTGTAATTGAAGGAGAGTAGCCATTTTTGCTTTGGAATTGAACAATAGTTTGTAGAACTTTTTCTGTTTTCGAGGGTAAATATCGCATAATAAGTGGTTATTATCTACCACCTTGTAAATCGTACCACTCTTGTTATAATAAAGTCAAGAGGGAAAAAGGTAATTGGGGAGGTGAATAAAAAACAATGGCTAAATTTGTAATTTATAAAGATAGATCAGAGCAATATCGTTGGAGGTTTAAAGCTAATAATGGTAACATAATCGCTGACAGCGCTGAAGGATACACAAGTAAGCAAAGCGCAAAAGACGGAATTAATTTCGTAAAAACAAACGCGAATCGAGCACCAGTTGAAGATACTACGCCTAGTTGGTAATTAGTAATTTTATAAATAGTTATAAAAATGACTTATTTAATAAGATTTGATTTGAGAAAAGGGGTGAAGATTAAATGAATGAAATGTGGTATACGTACACAGGTGCAATAACACCAGAGCAAGTAGGCGCTGCAATTGGTTGGATAAACGGTCAATTATATTCAAATACTTATACAAAGCTTAAATTTTTTCTTTCGTCAAATGGTGGCGATGTAGATTCAGCGATTAGACTTTACGATTTCCTAAAAGCTTGCCCCTTAGAGGTAGAAATGTTTGGTTTCGGACAAATAGATTCTGCTGCAAATATTATATTTTTGGCAGGAGAAAAAAGATTCGCAATCAAGAGTTGCAGGTTCTTTCTACATGAGGGAACTTTTACAATTGGAAACCCGACGTCAGCATTAAAGGTTCATGAGGAAACTTTAAGAATACTTAAGGAATTATTAATTAGAACCAGTAAAATAATTTCTTCTGAAACAGGGGAGGATTTAGTCGCCGTTAGAAATACTTTGAGTCAAGGGAAAATTTTTACTACGGATGAAGCTAAAAAGTTTGGAATAGTGCGTGAGATAATTGAAAAACTTCCCATTAGAGATATTACAGCGCAAAATTCCTGAATTAAAAAATTTTAATTTGACTTCTTAGCCACAGAAGAGTAACAATCGCTACCTGAAAAGTGAAACCACTGTTGACGTGGTGAGACAGATTCGCTACATATCGATTAAGTTAGCAAATCCTTAACAATTTTACTAACTAAACTTCCGTCGGCTTTACCTTTTACTTTTGGCATTAGGGCTCCCATAACTTTTCCTATGTCTTGTATTGATTTTGCACCTGTTTGAGAAATTGCGTCTTCAACAAGTTTTTTTATTTCATCTTCGCTCATTTGCTGCGGAAGATAATTTTTCAAAATTTCTAATTCTCTTGTTTCTTTATCTACCAGATCCTGCCGCCCGGCATTTTTAAACTGCTCTATGGAATCGTTGTGCTGTTTTGCATCTTTTTGAATTACCGACATTACATCTTCTTCTGTTGCTTCATACCCTGCGCCACCTTTTTGAATTTCGTGATAATTAATCGCAGACAAAACCATTCGCAAAACAGATGTTTTCACTTCATTCTTTACAAGCATCGATTGTTTCAACTCTTCCTGTAAGTCCTTCTTTTGCATAATGTGATTATACTTTACCCTTCGTTTCTTGCAAACTGACCTGTCTCTTTAGATTTGTTAAACATAACATTAAAAAAGATTAAAGCAAGGATAAAATAAAAAATATTTTCAGCAAAAGCAATGTAAATATATTGCCAATCAGTTGACTGATTGGATATATTTAAACGAGCGGCTTCAAAAATATAAGTAGGAGGAAAAGAGTATGCTATCCATTGCATAAATTTCGGTAAAATTGAGACAGGAAAGAATACAGCAGTTAAGGGTTGGAATATAAAAATAATTCCCCATGCTAAGGCCTGAATTCTAGTTCCATAGCGAAATATAATACCTAATATGATTATTCCTACTGACCAGGCAAAGATTGTTAAATTGATAAAAAACAAAAATAAATTTAGTATCCCAAGATTAAGAATGTTGAAATTAAAAATAAAATGAGAAATCGTACCGATTAAAACTAAAATAATGATAGTTTTTACAGCACCTGCAAGCATTGCAGCTGCCATATATTCCTTTAAATCTAATGGTGTTACAAACATATTGCTTAGATTCCGCGACCAGATGTTCCAAAGACTCCCGACAGAAATTGAGTACTGAGTTACTCGGATGATTTCCCAAAGAATCATCCCAAGGAGAATGTAGTGTGCTGCGAGTGGGTTGTTTGACCCTGCTAGATAAATCGAAACAAAACCAAACACTATAATATTAACAATTGAAAAATAGAAAAGATCCATAAGAACTTCAAGAGAGTGTCTAGTGATATACAATTCCTGAAGTAAGATTGCCTTAATTCTTTGAATTGACATAGTTTTTTCCTCTGACAATATGCAGAAAGAAATCTTCAAGAGTGGGTTTTTGCACTTCTATATCGGTAATCCATAGAGCAGTTTTGCTTATTCCAAAAATTACGCTAGGTATTAGTTTTTCCTCAATAGCTATTTTTACAGTATATTTATTGAGGAATTCATATTTTAATTTTTGACTTTTTAAATATTTTTCCATTTCTTCTTCTTTGCCGTCAAACGTAAGTTTTAGAGTCGACGTTTTGATTTGTTTTGTAAGATTGAGGGGGGTATCTTGCGCTACAATTTTTCCGTGATCCAAAAAAATTATCTTATCGCAAACTCTAGTAATTTCATCCATATTGTGGCTCGTATATAAAAGTGTAATTTTTCTTGATTTTTTAAGTTCTTCAATAAAAGACAACGTTTTATCAACTACATCAGGATCCAGAGATGCAGTAGGTTCATCCATAAGTATAATTTCAGGGTCATTTATAAGAGATTTTATAAGATTAATTTTTGTTTTCTGTCCTGCCGATAAATCCCAATAGCGCTGCTTGAGAAGCGCTTCGCCTTCAAAATAATTTATGAATTCCATTATTTTTTCCTTTGGATTTTTTACCCTATAAAGATGTGCATAAACTAATAAATTTTCCCATACGGAAATTCTTCCCTGGAGAGTATTAAAAGCAGATGCAAAATTGATTCTTTGTAAACTTTCTTTCTTGTGTCTACTGAAATCTTTGCCAAAAAATTTAATTGTACCTGCTGTGGGAGAAGTAATCCCCAAAAGTATTTGAATAGTAGTTGTTTTTCCGGCACCGTTTGGACCAAGAAAACCAACCGCTTCACCCTCATTTACAAAAAAAGAAATGTCATCCACGGCGGTAAAACGATCATATTTTTTTGTGAGATTTTTTACTTCCAAAACTTTATTCATTTAGTTTCTTTATCCTTTCTGTCAAATACTCTTTGGTGTTTTTTGAGAGGTCTTCGTCGACTTCTTCAAAAAGTTTTTGGAGGATTTCGCCAACTTTGGGTCCAGGTTTAATTCCCAAAATTTTCATTACGTCATTCCCATCAAGTGCAAGATCATTAATTGAAAACGGAGCGGGTAAGAGCTGTTCTTCGACCCTCTTTCTAAAAAGTTTAAGTC
>JBBTYY010000067.1:0-8004 GCA_038061615.1 Patescibacteria group bacterium
CCAAACTCCCGCCTTTCTAAATTTATTTTATCCCGGTTTAGCGATATAAGCTCAGAAACACGAAGTCCTGTTGAAAAAAGAAGTTCTACGATCGCTCTGTCTCTTTTCCCTTCGGGCTTTTCGGTATTAATCGATATAACAAGTCTGTCTATCTGGTCTCTATCTAAAAACTTAAGGCTTCTGCTCTCTGCTTTTGGCAGATCGATTTTTGATGGTTCTAGAGTTTCGTGATCGTTTTTAAGAAGAAAGCGCAAGAATGATCGAAGAGCAATAACATAATAATTCTGGGTGATTCTCTTTAAAGTTAAACCCTTTTTATCGACTCTGTTGGAGAGAAAAACTCTGTATTTTCTAACATCTTGAATAGTAAGATCCTTTAAGGACTTGTTGGATAGGGAAGCGGTAACCCAGTTGTTGAACACTTCAAGATAATGCCTATAATCTCTAATCGTGAGCTTTGAACAATTCCTTTCGACCTCAAGATGCTCCAAAAATTCATCTATTAAGACGGGCAGTTCTCCCATGTAGATATTGTACGACGTAAAACTGACCAATGTCAAATTTTAAGAACTTGACATCTTGCGTATTTGAACTAATACTAAATATATCATGCAAAAAGCGCCTGAACTTATTCCGATTCAATCCTACAAGACTCAAGAAATAAAACACAAAAGAAACTACGAAAACGAATTTAAAGACTGCCTCGATTATATAGATTCCTATTGGAACAAGATTATTCATAAACCCGCAAGGGAAAAAGTTCACAATAATTTTTTAAATATTCCATATCACTTTATAACCCCAAACGACAAAAAGTTCACACACATATTTTATTGGGATACTTTTTTTATGTTTAGGGGGCTGATGGGAACAAAAAGAGAATGGGTTATGAAAGAAATGGTCGAGAACTTTGAGTATTTATTCCAAAAGTTCGGAATTATTCCAAATTTTAGTTCTCATGCATCTGTTGGAAGATCCCAGCCGCCGTTTTTAACAACAATGATTCTTGATACATACAAAACTTTCAATAACGGAAACGGCTCGCTTTCTCCTCTTAAAGTTCTTGGAAATTTCTTTTTAAAACCTGCCTCAACCTTTGGACATATTAAGTGGCTTTGCGAAAAAATGGATATTGCGGCAAGAGAGTACGATAGGGTTTGGAATAATTCCGCAGAGTACAATCACTTGGTGGAAAAGTATAATTTAAATAGATACGGGGATAGAGATATCGGTTATGCCCACTCCTCCGAGCTTGAATCGGGCTGGGACTTTACCTCAAGATTTTACGGAAGATGCAACGAATTCTTACCTGTTGATTTAAATTCTTACCTTTATAAATACGAAAAAGATTTTGAACTTGTCGCATCGCTTACGGACAAAGCAAAGGAAGTGAATTCTTGGAGCGACAGGGCGCAAAAGAGAAAAAAGATGATGAACAAACTTTTCTGGAACCGGGAGGAGGGATTCTTTTTTGATTATGACTACGTAAACAAAAAACAAAGTCCTTTCTATTCGCTTGCGGGATTTGTTCCGTTGTGGGCAGGAATTGCAGATTTAAAACAGGCAAAGCAAATAGCAGGGAAACTTTTTTTATTCGAGACCGAATATGGCCTTGTAATCACAGCGGCGGATTCTTTGTCTCCTAAGATTAATCTTTCTAAATTCCCGGTAAGATTTAGACCTGTTATAAAGGACGTTATAAAGCCAAAACAATGGGACTATCCAAATATTTGGCCGCCTCTTGAGTATCTGACCGTCGTAGGACTTTTGAAATATGGACTCCTGGACGATGCAAAAAGAATAATGGAAAAATCTGTAAATGCTCATGCAGAAATTTTTAGAAAGTACGGAACTTTTTTTGAAAGAATAGACGCAAAATTAGGGGATAAACCTCAAAGAGAAACACATTATAAAATCCAATCGGGTTTTGGCTGGACAAACGCAATTTTTTACCGCTACATCAAAATTCTTAAGGCGCTTGAGGAAAAACAAGATATCTATGGGTTTCCAAAAGAAGAAACTCCGCCATATGCCCTTGCAATACTACATTGACGAAATATGCCTAAAATTGTTATAATTAGACCATGACAGAACAAACAGAATTTGGAAATATAGGAAATAGAAGAGTACCTCGCAGAACCTTTCTAGGAGGAACTGCTAAGGCAATTATTGGAGGTGGCGCCTTAGTTACTGCTGTTGGTGTCGGTGGCGGACTAGGTATTCCTAGGTTACTAGACTACCTTGGAAAGATTGAAAGAAATGGAGTTGATGGAAGGTTTCTTAGACGCCAAGACAACGGAACGCTTGTAATAAGCGATACTCCTCAGATTGTTAAGGTAAAATACATACCTCTTGCTGCCATCGGTAAGTATTGGAATAAAGACAGCATCATTACCCACCGCAAGCCTTTAGCTGATATAGCAGAAGGTGGAGATATCTTGCCCGAGGAAATAAAAACACAATATGCGATCCGGGTTGCTGGTGGCGCGTATGGCGAAGAAACAGATGTGGCAAGGTTTGAAGTCAGCTATAGAGGACGAAAGCATATCGTCGGTGAATGGTTTGTCCCCTCTAACCAACAAGGAAATCCAGTAAATCTAAAAGGCGAATCACTGCAAAAAGGTGAAAAACCGTATTTTATCGCAGCTAATTTTGTTACAGTCGAATCTGCTGAACCAGCCCCGGTCAAGTAAAGATTTTTGTGGGTCAACCCCGCGGGTCGAGCCTCGGTCATTTATCTCGCCGCCAGGCGGACTAAATTCCTGCCTTTAAGGTTTGAAAAAGCCAACCCCCTCAAAACTCTATCCACTTCAACAAAAGGCAGAAAATATTCATAAAGCGAAAGATTATCTCTATTTCGCGGCATGAAAAGTGTTTCACCTGGCGCTATTTTTTTAAGAATATTCATAAACGGATAATATAAAGCTGAAAAGGCAACGGCCGAATATAAGGCGGGTGTCTCTATGCGTCCCTGGGGAACATTGACAAAAAGTACTACCCACCAGGGAATACAAGATCCAAAAATTTTTGTCAGTAGAGGATTTTTTTCTGAAGTTAATTTTTCTCTTACTATCGCTTCTTCCACTGCTGTTCTCAGGGATTGATTAAATCTTGAGACGAACCTTTTATTAAGAGGTTTTTTGCTTTCTTTTCTTGAGAGTTCTTCCATAATATCCTGACCGGGGATTTCGATTCTCCAGCCCTGCGGAATGGATTTTACTAAAGATTGTGATTTATTTTCGTCTTGAATCTTTTCTCCCCAGGAAAGTCTTCTTCTTCCCGCTATAGACCCATCGGGATTAACTCCGGCAATTGACCTTGATTTATCCATCGGCTTATCGGCTAAGATAACTTTTCCTTCAATTCCTGCAGCTTGCAAAAGTCTTTCGGCGTTCTTTCTGTTTAATTCCATTTGCGCAGAAAACGGACCGGAATAAAGATTAACAAAATTTTGCGATGGATGCGGTTGTGTATTAAATGGCTCCCAATCGCCGCTGGGCTTGGTTTTGATTGGTTCAGCGGTTTGATTTGTTTTTGGTGATTGATCCGGAGTTTCAGTATCTTTTTCTTCATCTACTCTTGAAAATAAAATAATTTCTCCTGACGTAATTGCCGCTTCAGGATTATTATTATTTTGAGTTCTTGTTGATTCACTAATTCCAAATGAAACAGCCTCAAAAGATTGTGTATTAAAAGATCTTTCTGGTCTCATAGAGTTGGAATTTTATCAATTTTAATATAAATAAGCAAGAAAAATTTTTTGGCAAATCCTATAGTAGGGGAGTGTGTAAGATTTTTGCCTGGGGTTTTATACGGAGAATAAATAGATGAAAGGATAGTCGCATAAATAAAAAAGTTAAATAAAGTTCAACGAAAAAATATGCAATTGATACCACTTCCCCCAGAGCATGTGCCCAAGAGACGTCGTAAAAGTATTATTGTACGACGTAATCAGTTCCCGCTTCTCAATGCTTATCCACTCATTTTTTAGGACAGCAAGTCTTGAGGGAACAATAATAGAGAAATACAGCTCTCCTATCAAAGACTGCTTACTCCGTGTTAATCATTCATTATCAACTATTTACTTTTCGCGTTCCGCTTTTCCTTCCACTATTCCCTAGGATTTCAAATCACATTGAATTTAGATTGGTTTATCAGCCTAAACAGCAATTTTTAGCCTCATCGCGTCTGACGCGACTCGAAAATTAATAATGAGGGCAGGAGAATATAACAAGCGTTCGTATTATTTTTGTCCCGCGGAGCGGGATCCCGCAGTCGGCGGGACTTTTCGCCCTCATTAGGAGAATAAAATAAGACACGTGGCGGCTGTGAAAAGTAGTTTATATAACCGTGAAAATTAAAAAGTTATCCACATTACAAATCAAAAAGTATCCTATAATTTTTTAAGCCGCTATGTCAAACTATATCATCTAGCTTCAGCTACAAGAACCAGGATAGGCAAACCTCTCTAACCCTCCTCCCCTTCTCCTCCCTATGTGGTAAGATTTTTTAGCTGGTCCATGAGGTAAATAATAATAATGTTATCAATACTATACTCGAAACCCAAATATATTCCCACATAACACTTTTAAAGAGTCTTCTCTCAAACCAAATCTGAGAAATACCGACTGTCGTATAAAAAACGCCGGTTAAAAAAATAGCAAGAACTGTAGGCATACTTGGCCAAAACCAAAGTATGCTCCCTATTTCTAGAAGAACAAACGTTAGGATCAAAGGCCAGTAAACATTCTGAAATAATTTTTTCTCAAGTGTATATGTCCAAATCGAATATACAACAAGGGGAAAAGAGAAAAGAAAAAGGAGTATCAAAAAAGGAATAAACTGAATATGAAGTGAAAAAAGTACATTTGAAAGAAAAAAATAAGAAATAAGAGTAATAACAAAAGAAACTGTTCGGGCAGATGCAAGCAGTGCTATTGTTCTAATGGATGATACCGTAAAAATGTTTTCGGAAAGGAAAAGCGAGTAAAGTCCAATCGCATATAAAGAAGTCGTAAATATTCTTGTTAAGTATCTTCCGGGAACTAAAAAATAAAATAGTCCAAAAGAGAGACTAAAAAAGAAAGGCAGAATAAAAATTTGCAAAAATGTGTTTTCTTTTAAATCAGAACGGAGAGAGAGGAAAAGCAGTAAGTCTGTTAAAATAGCTATTGTAAAAATAGTAAAAATTCCCGATTTTCCAAGTAGATGCTCGGCAATAAAAAGACCAAGAGACAGAGCTATAACTGAGAATATGAGCCTCTCTCTTTTGTTAAGGGAGATTAAAATTTTGATCGCTCCTCTACCCTTCTTTGCAAGCTTAGATCTCCTATTAATCATAGTAATTCCTTTAGATTAGAATAAACATTTTGTACATCCTCCAAGCTATTAATTGTTTCTAAAAAATTCTTTATTTTTTTAAGCTGCAGCGGATCCGAAACTTCTGTTGTTATGGTAGGTTTTCTAGTAAGTCCTGCATTGACTATCTTAGATCCGCTTTCCATAAGCTTGTCTCTTACTTTTGACAGATCGGATGCTTTTGTATAAACAATAACGCTATCATCTTCTTCCCCTATCTCCTCTGCCCCATTCTCAACTGCAATAGAAAAAATCTCATCAAGAGTTTTTCCGTTTTTTTCTATAACTATTCTACCCACTTTACTAAATTGATACGAAACAGATCCCGGCTGTCCAAAGATTGCTCCAACTTTTCTAAAAAGGTTTTTTATCTCGGCGGTTGTTCTTTGAGAATTATCGGTTGCCGCCTCAACTATTACCGACACTCCTCCCGGAGCAAAGCCCTCGTAAATAACTTCTTCTATGCCCCCTCCCCCCTTTTTTGAAGCCCTCTGAATAGCTCTTTCTATATTTTCTTTTGGCATATTGGAAACTCTTGCAGCGTCTGCAGCCAAACGGAGTCTGAAGTTTTGATTAGGATCTGTTATTCCCCCACCCTCTCTCACCGCAATTATTATTGCATTAGTAAGTTTTGTAAAAGTTAAGCCTTTTTTTATATCGGTTTTTTCTTTTTGTCTTTTTATCTGTGACCACTTGGAATGTCCGCTCATAAACTAGCTATTAGCCATTAGCTCTTAGTCGTCAGATGATTTACCAATGACTAATGACCAAAGACTAATTATAGTCTTTGTGTCTTGACATTTGCAACAAAGAGTAGTAAAATTTTCGACATCCTCATCAATATTTTAAATGACTTCACTTAAAGACCAAGCCATCCAAAATGCGCTAACCGGAAACTGGCAAAAGGCAGTTGCAGTAAATAAATCACTCATAAAAGAAAATCCGCAAGATATTGATGCGCTAAATCGCCTTGCCTTTGCATTCAGCATTTTAGGACGCGTAAAAGATGCAAAAAATACCTATCAAAAAGTTCTTAAAATAGATTCATTAAACCCCTTAGCGCTTAGAAATTTAAAGAGAATTGGAGATTTAAAAAAAATTAAAAACGACGTCGGAAATGCTCCTGCGTCTCCAAGGATGCGCGTTACCAACATGTTTATCGAAGAGCAGGGAAAAACAAAAATTGTAGAACTTGTTAACGTTGCCCAACCCTCTGTAATTAATACTCTGCGAACAGGACAGTCTTTAACCCTTTCCGCAAAGAGGCTTAAAATATTTGTTCTTTCGGAGGACAAACAATATATCGGTGCACTTGCGGACAATATTGGGAAAAGACTTACTACATTCATCAAGGCCGGAAATCAGTATGAAGCATATGTTAAATCGGCGTATGATCATCGTATTATTATTTTTATAAAAGAAATAAAAAGAGCTTCAAGGCTCAAAGATCAGCCTTCCTTCATCTCTACTTCGGAAAGAATTTTTGATCCAGATAAAAAACTAAGGAAATCAATAGTGAGCGATGAAAAAGATTACGAAGAAGAATCTTCCGAAGAAAACGAAGAATGATCGCTTTTATAAATTACTCTCCCCTTCCGAAGAGTCTTCGAAACTTTTTCGATTTCTGATTTATCCTTTAAATTTTTAAGAGACAAAAAAGATAAACCTACGGAAATTAAAGCTATAATGATTACCGCTGTTAAAAACATTTTTTAAAAAATTGAAAGATTTTTGTAATCTTTTCCTATTTGTATAGCAATATCCGCCAAACTTTGAGATTTATTTTCCATAACCTCAAAACCCAGAAGTTTACTTAACCTTTCTAAGGTATAACTCTTTTTCCCTTTATATAAAATTACAGATTTTCCCTGCATGTTCTGAGATGTTGAGACCAAAACAACATTTCCCGAAATATTTGTAATAAGGCGCGCCAATCTATTCCCTGCCCCATACTCCGCCGTTGCGTTTATAATTTCTACACTTAAATTTTCATCTGCAATTTTTGGATCGGAAAATAATATTAAAGAAATTTTATCCAGAGCTGCCTCATCTAAATTTGCGGAAACAGTGCGTAGGGTAAAATTACCGGGACTTGTGGTTTTAGTAAATAAAAAAATTCTAAAAAGATCAAGAACAGTAAAATTTGTTTTAATATTTTTAAAACCGAAAAAAATATTTGAAATTACCGAAGGAACTGGTTTTCCTAAATCAAGCAAGGCAGATCTTACTTCCCCATCCAGTGGGATTTCTAAAAATTTATGAATATTTTCTACATTACCTTCCACTTTTAAAACAGAGATGGAATGGTTTTGGGGTAAAAAAGAAACTACCTCACTTTCTGTGTTATTTGATATTAAAAAATTGAAACGGCTGTCGTCTTGAAATTTGCTGTCTTTTACAATTAGAAATCCTTTGAAAAGTAACGAAATAAAAATTATTCCTAAAATAAAAACGAAGAAATAAATTCCAATCTTGGTATTTTTACCCTGATCTTTCTTCTTTCTGCCCATATAATTACTCTTGCTTTTTCTTTTTAGAAACAATCTGCGGAAGCGTAAATATGGGGGCATCCAAATCAGATCCCACGAAGCCTTTATCCGTAGTCTTCTTTTTTTTCTTTTTTTCTCCTTTATAAAATCCGCCAAA
>JBBTYY010000067.1:8104-9584 GCA_038061615.1 Patescibacteria group bacterium
CCCATCTAAATCACCGCCTCATTCTTAAGTATTATCATAGCAAAAGAGCCGCCATATTAAAAGGCGTCCCTAAGGATTTCGGCGCTCTCAAGCCGTAGCCGTTCAATACAACCAATCTAATAAAAGTATAGCAAAAAAATTCGGCTGGAAAAATCAACCCTGAATAAATCGGGGTCAAAGTATCAAAGAGTTAAAGTGTAGAAAAACAAGAGACAAAAGAATTAAATTTCAAATTACTTGCGAAGAGAGAAAACAAACTGAGACGTCGGATTCCACCGACTCGTAGGCCTAGCCCAACGGCCATTCAACCACGAACCATCATCAAAGCGTGCCACGCTGAAGACACGCGGATCGCCGCTACGGCCAGCAATTTGCTTCATGCCAATATATAGCAATTCATTCATAGGTTGATCTTTGTAAGCAAGGCGAAGATGGGGCCCTACTTCCGCAGGGCATAAATCCCAGTTCAATCTATCCGCTCTTTCATAAATTTGCTCAGTTGTAGGATTACCAGTCAAGCGCATAACAGAAGGTGTGGCTATTACCAAACTTATTGTTTTTTGATCTTTAAGTGTGGGCATTTTCTTCATGAGATCTCCTGCATAATCACTGACCCTGTAGCCATTTGCGATTAGGAGTTTGCCGAGTTCTTTTGATTTTATGCCACCAATAGTAAGGTCTGGGAGACGAATTACTCCTTCGGGAAGCACAGGAGATTCGGAAAAAGTTTCCCTACCTCCTGCTCTTGCCACTTGCGCCCATGCGGAAACCCCCTGAGTAATATCTTTATCGCCCGAGGCTTCAAACTGTCTAGCTAATTTTTCTAATTCTCTTGCTCCCATTAATTGCGGATATTATCATACTATGGGTTTTATGTCAATAGCTTTATGAGCCGGAGCTACTTTGACTTTTTGGAAAGAGTCAATAGAAAATTAACTAATTCCTGAGGAAGGGGACTTTCAAGAGAAATTATCTTATTCGTTTTAGGGTGTAGAAAGGAGATTTTTGCGGCGTGTAGAAAGAGACGGGGCAAGAGTTTTCTATCGTTTCTTGATGTTTTTCGTCCTCCGTAAAGTGGGTCTGAAAAAACAGGATGACCAAAATATTTAAGATGGACTCTTATCTGATGTGTTCTGCCTGTCTTGGGATAAAGTCCAAGCAAACTAAGCGGTTCTTTTTTTCCGTCTGATACCTGCCTACCGGCAGGCACTGCATAATACTTAATACTCAATACTTTATACTTCGTTACAGCTTCTCTACCCCCCGCTACTACTCCGAATCTTTTTCTGTTAAAAGAGAGTCTTCCAACCGGCACATTTATTTCTCCGCTTTCTGGCTTTACTTCTCCATGAACAAGAGCAATATAAGTCTTTTTTACACCCCTATCTTTAAATTGCTTTTGAAGATTTAAAAAAGAAGCAGGGTTTTTTGCGATAAGCAGAATCCCGGAAGTTTCCTTATCAAGTCTATGAACTATCCC
>JBBTYY010000067.1:9684-12018 GCA_038061615.1 Patescibacteria group bacterium
TCGGATCTATTTACCGTAACGCCCGAAGGTTTATCTATAGCCAGAAGATTACTGTCTTCGTATATTATTTTGATATCCATATTATCTCGAGCGTCTTTGGGGAAATTTTATAAGCTTTTCCTGCTTTATAAAAGCTGCTGCGGATAAAACTAAAATTATAAAAAGAATCGGATTTTCCGGTGTCCCCAAAAACGGATTGTTTTTAAGCTTATCAACGATATTCACAATAAGTGATACTGTGGAAAATGAGATTAGAAAAAGCAGTCCCCCGCTGCCGTCCCGCAAGATTCCTTTTAAAAGATACTGGTGAATGTATTTTATAAAAACGTAGAACAAAACTATATAAATAATAATTAAAAAAATAGGCTTTACCGATAGCAGATTTTGGCCGGAAAGCAAAAAGAATCCCAAGTATCCTAAAGAAAGACAGCTTAAAATAGAAATAGAAAAAATATCAAATATTCTTCCAGTCGGAAAATTTTTAGATCGGCAGACAAGAAACAGCAGCAGTATCCCTCCGACAGTTCCTCCCGTTAAAGAAAGTCCGGGGAAATAAGGAAAAAGGAAAAATTTTAGAGGGTTCAAGAATATTTTGGCTGAATACAATATTCCATAAAAAAGCCGGGCAAAAAAAAGCCCGGCAAAAAAAACAACAAATGCGAGATTAAAGATTTTTTCTATCGTTACATCTTTTCGCAAAAGGATAAGATCATCGCGGGAAAGATAATAAACAGAAAACAAACTAATAAATAGCCCCGCAAGTAAAAAGACAATAAAAAAATTCATATTATTCAAATGCCAGGAAAAAAAGGCCTATCATAACCATGATAATGCCAAAACCGGTTATGACAGTCGCAACTCCAAAAAGATCGGCAAGTCCTCCTGCCAATACGACCGGCAAAAACGAAACTGCTCCGATTAAAGCATTTAAGAAGCCGTAGACTCTTCCCCTCATTGACTCAGCTGTTTCCATTTGAATAGTTATGTTTGAGGGGATAAAAATTAGAGAAACCGCAAAACCTATGACTGCGGCCATAACTACGACGATATGCAAACTGGTTATGTTTAAAAAGATCGGCAAAATTTTATTTATAAATTGTACAAATCCGTGCGAAGCTGCTTGGTTCAAGAACGGAAATATAATAAAAGATGCTCCACCCAGTAAGAAACCTAAGCTGCTTAACCATTTTCGATTAAATTTTTTACCGATACTTCCTAAAATTAACGCTCCCGCTCCCATTCCAACTGCAGCCGGAGTAATAAGAATCCAAGATAAGCTTTCAAGCTGAACTTTTAAAATATCGATCGCATAACCAGGGGACAATACGGCAAACATAAAAATTACAGCTTGAGCGATAGTCAGCATGGTTAGCGCATACATGACTTTTCTGGTTTTTCTTATAAAAGAAAAAATTTCTCCTGCCTCATAGGCAAAAGAGGGAGCAGCTTGAATCTCGATATTCTTTCTTTTATTTTTGTTTGAAATTGAAATTAAAGTTATAAAAAAAGCGCTTACGAAAAAAAGACTTGCTAGAAAAACAAAAGTATAAGTTTTGCCCAAAAGAAGAAGAACTGGTCCTGAGAAAATGTAACCTAGAAGCGTAGTGCTGTATATTCCTAAGGAAAAAACCGCATTTGCCGAAAAGAGAAGGTTTTTTGGAACAAGAGAGGGAATAATTGCGGATTCGGCGGGAATAAAAAACTGAGTTGCAACAGCTATTAAAAAAGTGAATGTATAAATAAACCCAACATGAAGATCAGGCAGAAAAAAAGGTATTAAAAAAACACCTCTTAAAATATTTGTTGAAAATAAAATATTTTTCTTATTCCATCTGTCTACAAAAACTCCGGTTATAAGACTGAATAAAAGAGCCGGAATCATAAATGAAAGAATTATTCCCGAGACCGCAGTGTTTGAATGAGTCAGCTCAAACACTATAAAAATTAAGACAAAATGCTGCATATTAAATGCAAACTGGGAGAAAAACTCGGAGATCATCATAAAGGAAAAGGGACGGATTTTAAGAACAGCTAACATGTCGTTTCGGGAAATGGTTTTCCTTATAAATTCCATAATTATGCTTTTTCGCTGTAAGCGCCTGTCCGAGTATCTATATTTATTGCATCCCCTGTTTTTATAAAAAGAGGAACTTTTGTTTTAATGCCATTTTCAAGTATCGCATCTTTGAAAACATTTGTTGCGCTGTTTCCTTTTACAGAAGGTCCCGTTTCTTCGACCCTAAGTTTAATTTTAGGCGGAAGGTTTAAAGAAAGAGGCTCGTTATTATAAAAGCTTAGGGAAAAAATTTCTCCTTCTTTTAAAAATTCGTGTCC
>JBBTYY010000068.1:0-5421 GCA_038061615.1 Patescibacteria group bacterium
TTGCGGGAAGTGTTTATTCGGCATTCAATTTTTTCTCAAGCCCCTCAAAAGATTCAACAATAAGTAAAATCAAAGAGGAAAACAGGGAGCTTGTGGGGAAAATCGTCAGCCAGTCAGTTTTGCAAAAAGAAAATTCCGCACTTGCCGATCAATTCGCAACTACATCTATTAGGTCGCAAACCTTACTTGCGGCAAAAATAATCGGCGCGCCGAGTTTTATACCGGCAGTTTCAAATCCGCAAAGTCTTATTATCGATCGAGGAACAAAAGATAATATAAAAGTCGGAAATGCGGTAATATACAAAGATAATTTGGTTGGAAAAGTCACAGAATCAAATCTTTATTTTTCAAAAGTCGTCCTTATTACTGATCCTTCTTTTTCATCTACCGTTAAAACCCTTCGGACTCAGTCTCAAGGCGTTATTAAAGGAGAAGGAGGGAAACAGATAATTTTGGATAATGTTTTGCAGTCGGACGATATTAAAGTATCAGATGTTATCCTTACGAAAGGTGATCAGGATATGAAAGGAATAGGGCTTCCCCCCGATTTAATTGTTGGCAAATTAATTTCTGTTAACAAAAAACCGAGCAATTTGTTCCAAAAAGGGGAAGTCGTTAGTCTTTTGGATTTCTCAAATCTCTCAACAGTTTTCGTAATTAGATATTAAGATGTGGTTTTTTGTAATTTTGATTTTAATATTGGCGTTTCTTCAGGCTTCGGTAACAACCCTGCCTTTAGTTCTCTTATTTTTTCTAAATGCCGCGGTTATTACAAAAAAAACCTGGGTTTTTCCAGCTGCTTTCCTAGCAGGAGCGGTACTTGATATTCTTCTTCTTAATCCTTTGGGGAAAACGAGCCTTTTTCTTGTGGTTTTTCTGTTTATAATTCTTCTCTACGATAAAAAATTTGACATACAAACCTTCCCTTTTATTTTTTTAGCCTCTTTTATGGGAAGTTTTGTCTATTTTATTGCGTTTCAGATTTCAAATGTTTTTGCTCAAGCTTTAATTAGTACCGCTATTGCGGCTTTATCGTTTTGGATTTTAATTCAATTAAATAGGTTTCCTATAAAAGGAAAGGCCGGATTTAATGAAACTTAAAACAGGCGCAGCTTTCCCGGATTTTATAAGCAGTGAAAAACCTCGGGGGGGCGGTCATTATTATAAAAAGCAATACCAAATGCGGGATGTTTTTCTTCCAATTATTCTTTTTTTAGTAATAATCAGTATTTTCGCGCGGCTTTTTTATATTCAGATTTTCCAAGGCTCAGATTTTAAAAAACTCTCAGACAGTAATAGGATAAGAACAATAACTATTCATGCGCCCCGCGGAGTAATTTTAGATAGAAACGGCAGTCCTCTTGTTTATAATGTTCCCGGTTTTAGGCAAATTATAAACGGTAAAACAAAAATAATAAATCCTAACCAAGCGTTGTCTCTTATTGCCCAAGGCAAAAAAGATTTAGGAGTTGATTCTCTCAGATCCTACCCGGATAAAGAAGTCTTTTCTCACATTTTAGGATACATCGGCCAAATTTCTCAGGATGATCTAAGGGAAGCAAGATTTTCCGATTACAATGGAGGAGATTTAATAGGAAAAATGGGCATTGAGCAGGAATACGAAGAGGTTTTAAAAGGAGTAGACGGGAGGGAGTTGGCTGAGGTGAACAGTCTGGGAAAAACCGTTAGAAAACTCGGACAAACTGATCCGACTTCGGGAGACAATATAACTGTTACTCTTGATCTATCTCTGCAGAGAGCTGCTTTTGAGGCAATAAAAGATGTAAAAAGGGGAGCGGTCATCGTTACAACTCCAAAAGGAGAGGTTCTTGCTCTTCTCTCCAAGCCTTCTTTTGATCCAAATCTTTTTACCCTGGGACAGAATTATAAGCCGTCATCGCAAAGCAGTTATCTGTCGGTAGAGGATATTTTATCGGATAATAAAGACCAGCCTCTTTTAAATCGCGCTATTTCCGGGGTTTATCCTCCCGGTTCCACTTTTAAGATTGTTGTTGCGGCAGCGGGTCTTAATAACAAAATAATCGATGAAAATTTTGAGGTGGAGGATACCGGATCAATTAATGTTGGCGCTTTTACTTTTTCGAACTGGTATTTTACTCAGTATGGAAAAACAGATGGAATGGTAAATGTGGCTAAGGGGATTAAAAGATCCAACGATATTTTTTTCTATAAACTCGCAGAAAAGATTGGTGTTGATAAGATTTCCCAAACAGCAATGGATTTTGGTTTGGGGCAAAAACTAGGAATAGATCTTGCGGGGGAGGCAAAAGGACTTATTCCGACTAGGAAGTGGAAAGAAAAAACTATCGGTGGGCCATGGTTTTTAGGAGACACATATCATTATGGCATTGGGCAGGGGTATGTACTTACCACTCCGCTTCAGGTGAATACTTGGACTCAAGTTATAGCAAATGAGGGAAGTCTTTACAAACCCCATCTTTTAAAATCTCGTGCCGCCGGCAAAGCCTTTGGCGACGCTCGGCAAATCTCAAATCTCGTGCCGCCGGCAAAGCCTTTGGCGACGCTCGGCAAATCTCAAAAATTCTTAAACGATAAGACCATCTCTTTAATAAGGAAAGGGATGGTAGAGTCTTGCAGTCCGGGTGGAGTCGCTTGGCCGCTGTTCGAATTTAGAGTTCGGAATTCAAAATTAAGAATTGACGGAAAGAATATTCTTGGAGTTGAGGGGGCGTCGGGTTCAGCAGATATGCGGCAGATTGTTATTGCCTGCAAGACAGGAACCGCCCAACATGGAGGAGAAAATACAATGCCGCATGCATGGATTACTCTTTTTGCGCCCGCCTATAACCCTGAGATAATAGTAACAGTTTTGGTTGAAGAGTCGGGAGAAGGATCAAATGTTGCCGCCCCAATCGCCAAAAAAATTCTTGAAGATTACTTTAAAAGAAAATAGTAAACTGATAACCTCTAACAACTAACTGCTAATGTTCATTGTGTTAAACTTTATTTATGGCCTTTCGATTTAGGAATTTTAAAGTTTACCAAGACGCAAAATCGCTACATAAAGAAATAGTTTTTCTTTTAAGTAAGTTTTCTAGAAGCTATTATTATTTGTCCGATCAAATAAGGCGAAGTTCTCTTTCTGTGATTCTAAATATTGCAGAAGGTTCATCTAAACAATCGGATAAAGATTTTAATAGATATATTGCTATTGCATTGGGTTCGGTTGATGAAACTGTTGCAAGTTTGGAAGTTGCTTTTGATCTTAATATTATTACCAAAGCACAATTTAATTATTTTGAAAACAAGTACGAAATAATTGCGAAACAGCTTGGAGGATTTTCTAAAAAGTTAAAAAATGTTAGTAGCTAGATGTTAGGAGTTATTCGTTATGGGTGAGAGAGATTATTGGTTGGGGTTTTCGGTTTTTCCGGGAATCGGGCCGTTTAGGTTTAAAAAAATTTTAGAAGAGTTCGGCACTGCCAAAAAAGCCTGGAACTCACCAAATAGTAAAATCCTAAAAATTCTTGGAGAGAGTCTGGGGCCAAAGTTTGTTGATTTTGCAAGCAAATTTTCAATAGAAAATTATCTTAAAAGTCTAAAAAAAGAAAATGTTTGGTTTTTAACGCTTGAGGACAAGCATTATCCAAGTCTTCTGTCTCAAATAAAAAACCCGCCTTTTGTTTTGTACGGCCGGGGAATTCCTTTTGAAAAATGGGAAGATCGGGAAATAAACAGAACTATTGCAGTTGTTGGGGCTAGAAAGACTACTGCGTATGGAAGAGAAGTAACCCGAATTTTAGCGAGCCAATTATCTTTGGCCGGATTTACTATAGTATCGGGCTTGGCTATTGGAGTGGATGCGGTCTCTCATAAGGCAGCACTCGATAATGGAGGGAAAACTATTGCTGTTTTAGGATGCGGAGTCGATTGCTGTAATCCAACAACAAATAGAAATCTGTATAGTCAGATAATTAAAAACGGATGTGTAGTTTCGGAAGTTCCTCTTTCCAAAAGTCCGTCAAGAGGTCTTTTTCCTGCTCGAAACAGAATAATCACGGGACTTTCTTTAGGTGTTTTAGTAACCGAGGGAGGAGAAGACTCAGGTTCGTTAATAACGGCAGATTACGCCCTGAGCTTTAGCCGAAGGGTTTTTGCAGTTCCCGGACCGATTACATCAAATCTTTCAAAAGGCCCTTTCAATTTAATTTCAAAAGGCGCTAAGCTTGCCACATCGGCAGAGGACATCTTAAAAGAATTCAAAATAGGAAGTTCAGAATTAAGAACCAGTCCCGCTTCGCCAAGGCTTCGCGGGATAAAAGGCGTAAATAAAGACGAACAAAAAATACTACGCCTTTTAGAAAACGAATCTTTGCATTTTGATGAGATTGTAAGAAGATCGCAATTGGGTTCTTCAAAAATCGGAAGCTTACTATCGATAATGGAAATAAAGGGGCTTGTAAAGAGTTTAGAATCAGGAATTTTTGCGATTACCCCTTGACACGACTAGTATAATGTTCTCTACAATTAACTCTATTATGCAAGTTTCTGAAATGTTAAAAAGCTATGCCAGTCCATTTAAAGATCCAATAGGAGAGCATATTGGTACAGACCATTGGCGTGGAGACGTTCGAGAAGTGGGTCATAGCTGGGTTGTAAAGACAAGAACGATGCGATGGTTGGAGACAAAAAACTGGAAATCTGATTGGATAAAAGGTCTGCGTTCATTAGAAAGTTACTTGGGAGATTTTATTCCTAATGCATCTTTTGTTGAGGGATTAGACCATAAAGGAGAACCAAATCTTTTGCTTGTTCAAAGACGAGTGGAAGGAAAGCTTCTTCGAGACTGTTCATTTGATGAGCTAGCAAAAAATCCAATTACTGTTGCACAATTGCATGATTTTGCACAAGCAGTTAATCAAATGTATAAAGATACGGGTAGAATGCCCGATATTCATGGGAGCCCTCATTTTAAAAGACAATATCAAACAAAATTTACAGATAGCATTATGGTAGAACCCTCGGGAAGAATTCGCCTTGTTGACGTTGACATGTTGGGACTACTCTGGCATCCGAATCCGTTTGGAAAAGTTCACATGTTTCTTCACAGAAGAGGATTAGCAAAGCTCGTTAAAAAATTGGATACAAATGGGAAAGGGGGAAAATGAAGCTAGTAATCGTAGAATCACCGACTAAAGCAAGGACTATTGGGAAATTTCTCGGGAAAGATTACGAAATAAAGGCTTCTATGGGGCACATAATGGATTTGCCCAAAAGCCGCCTTGGAGTGGACGTAGATCATGGTTTTTTACCCCAGTACGAGCTGGTCTTGGAAAAGAAAATGATAATCTCGGACTTAAAAGAATCAGGCAAAAAGGCAGATTCCATAATTTTAGCAACCGATCCGGATAGGGAAGGAGAGGCCATCGCTTCGCACAT
>JBBTYY010000068.1:5521-7850 GCA_038061615.1 Patescibacteria group bacterium
ATTGTTTTTCACGAAATAACAAAAGAGGCGGTTGAGGAAGCTCTTAAAAATCCCCGGGACATAGATAAAGATTTGGTTAACGCTCAGACTGCCCGAAGAGTTTTAGACCGATTAGTCGGCTATAAATTATCGCCTGTCTTGTGGCAAAAAGTGCGAAGAGGACTTTCCGCTGGAAGAGTTCAATCGGTTGCTTTAAGACTTATTATAGAAAGGGAGCGGGAAATAGAGAAATTTAAAAAAGAAAAGTATTGGACAATCAGTGCCATATCGAGAGAACAGAACAATGTCATCCTGAGCAAAGCGAAGGATCTAGATTCTTCGGCTGCGCCTCAGAATGACAATAAGAAAGAGACGGAGTTTGAGCTAATAGAAATAAATGAAGGAAGAATAGAAACGCAGCAAATTTTGGAGCTTTACGATGGACAGTACAGAGTAACTAAATCAATATTAAGCAGCGAAGAAAAGGCAAAAGAAGTCGTAGATGACCTCAATAAAAAAAACTTTGCAGTGTCGGATGTTTCAAAAAAAGAAACCAGACGAAGTCCATATCCGCCTTTTACAACATCAACTCTTCAGCAGGAGGCATCAAGACGATTGTTTTTTTCGGGAAAACGCACAATGAGTTTGGCGCAAAAGCTCTACGAAGAAGGATTTATAACCTATCACCGAACAGACTCCGTAGTTATTGCTCAAAGCGCAATTTTAACACTGCGAAATTATGTCAAGAAAGAATTCGGAGAAAAATATCTTCCGGAGAAACCTAGATTCTACAAAACCAAACAAAAATTAGCACAGGAAGCCCACGAAGCGATTCGCCCAACTGTTCTAAATAATACTTCAGAGATTGTTCAAAAAGAATTGGGGAGAGATTTTTCAAGATTATACGATCTTATTTTCAGACGCGTTGTTTCATCGCAAATGGCAGATGCGATAATTGAATCTACAACCGTTGTTGTAGATTCAGAAATTAAAAATTCAATCCATTCGGCAAGCTCAGGACAAGAATTAAAAATGAAAAATGATGGAGAAAGCAATTACAGATTAAAAGCAAACGGATCGGTTCTGCTATTTGATGGGTTTCTAAAAGTTACTCCTCAGGCTCTAAACGACAATCTTTTGCCGGATTTTAAAGCAAACGAGGAAATCAGTTTCAAAGAAATTTTTCAGAAAGAGCACGAAACAGCTCCTCCTCCGCGATACAACGACGCTTCTTTAGTCGGGGCTCTTGAAGAAAAAGGGATTGGAAGGCCCTCAACATATGCCACTATTATTTCAACGATTGAGGGGCGAAGATATATAGAAAGACAAGAGGGGAGATTTGTTCCAACGCATGTAGGGATTGCAGTTAATGATTTTTTGGTAGAAAATTTCTCCTCGATCGATGATGTTCCTTTTACGGCCTTAATGGAAGACGATCTTGACGCGGTTGCACACGAAAAAAAAGAATGGGTTCCGGTTATTGAAAAATTTTATGGTGAACTTGCGCAAAAGCTTGAAGATGTTAAAGGCGCGCAAAGGGTTAAAATTGAAGTAGAAGAGACAAATGAGGATTGCCCAAAATGCGGTTCAAAATTAGTAATTAGAATCGGCCGATTCGGAGAGTTTATGTCTTGCAGTACATTTCCAAAGTGCGATTTTACAAAACCTTACCTTGAAGAAGTCGGAATCCCCTGCCCCAAATGCGGAGGCCTGCCTCGCGTCGACGAGTCTAGCGAGTCGAGGCGGGGACAAATTATACTCAGAAAGACGCGAAAAGGCCGTAAATTCTATGGTTGCTCCAACTACCCTGTCTGCAATTTTGCCGCATGGAAACTAGAAGATATAAAGAAGCAGGGTTTGTCATCCTGAGCAAAGCGAAGGATCTGTTTACCATGTGATTCTGAACGTAGTGAAGAATCTAAATGAAGCACTACTATGTTTACATCCTAACTAATAAAACCAATAAAGTTTTATATACGGGAATAACAAATAATCCATTAAGAAGAACATACGAACACAAGTCAGGGGTTATTGAAGGTTTTACTAAGAAATATAGATTGAAGAAACTTGTCTATCTCGAATCTTTTGACAATCCAAATGATGCGATTGCGGCAGAAAAGAGAATAAAAGGTTGGCTGAGAATAAAGAAAATAAAATTAATTGAATCTAGGAATCTTAATTGGGAAGATTTAAGCGAAAAATTGGAGATGTCATCCTGAACAATAGTGAAGGATCTGGATTCTTCGGCTTTCAGATTCTTCGTTTCACTCAGAATGACAACCCAAAAAGTCTCAGAATGACTCTAGGGATTGCCCGGACATGCTGCGAATTCGCACTTTGGTCCTTGACG
>JBBTYY010000069.1:0-12020 GCA_038061615.1 Patescibacteria group bacterium
CTTAATGTCCACCCGACTACGCTTAGGCGGTGGGATAAGAAGGGAAAGTTAAAAGCCATTCGTGTAGGCACAAGACGCGGTGTTGGCGAAAGACGCTATCACCGAGAGGACATTATTAAGCTGATAACAAAATGAATACAGATCAAAAGATTGGAACTTCATCTAATAACGGTAATGGGTTTGATGTATCAAAAATCATAACTCAGCTTAAAATATGGGGTGAACGTCTGTTGGATTTAACGAAGGGTAACCCCCTATTAGGGATTAATCGATCAAGAGTAAGTAAGCTTCTAGTTAAAACTCCTGACACAACTTCATTATTTAAAATGTTAGTTATTGATGAGACAGCGATGGAAATGCCTTTGATATTAATAAAGAAAAGAAAGAAAAGACAGGATAAAGCACAGATAAGAATTGAAGAAGTTGAAGATTCAGAAAATGAACCAGATTACGTAGTTCATCCCGGTAACGTCGATTTTGATGCAGAACCAAAGACATTACATAGATTACTTAGAAGAATTTACGATAATGGGCGAACAACGGTCGAAGAACGTGGGGTGACTACGCTACATTTAACTTTTGGAATTTTGAACTGGGACGATCCAATCTTGGGAGAGTCTTCTTCACCATTATTATTAGTTCCGTGTCAATTGGTGAACTATGGTCCAAATTCCCATATGCGACTCAAGATGCTAGATGAAGAACTTCAGGTCAATCCAGCATTAAAGTTTTACCTCCGTAAAAAACATCATATAGACTTACCGGAGTTTTCCGAGGAACCAACCTTAGAATCTCTCAAGATATTCTTTTCTCAAGTGCAAACCTGCATTAATGAGCAACGTTGGAAGATTGAGGATAAATCTTGGCTCAGCACATTCTCATTTGAGTCTTTAGTAATCTATCAAGACTTGCAAACAATGGCAGAAATTGCGTATGAGAATCCTCTTATAGCGGCTTTGGCAAATGCTCGAGAACGATCGGAAGTATCAGAGGGTTTGGGAGATGAGCTAGACAATTTAGATGTCCCAGCAGTAGTACCAATTCCCGTATTACCTGCAGATGCTAGTCAACTGGAGGCATTGACAATTGCGCAATCAGGTAGGCACCTTGTGGTTAATGGTCCACCTGGTACAGGTAAGAGTCAGACAATCACAAATCTTATTGCGGAGGCTCTCGGGAAAGGTAAAAAAGTGCTTTTTGTCAGCGCAAAAATGGCTGCACTGAATGTGGTTCATGAAAGGCTTTCAAAACTCGGTTTGGATAGATTTTGTCTTGAAGCACATAGCACAAAAGCAGGAAAGTTAAAGATAATTGAAGAGCTCAAACGAACACTAGAATTGCCCTTTAACTCTAGTGGCACTTTGCTTGAAGAACAACTAGAAGAGCTAAAGAAAATTAAAATACAACTGAATAATTATGTAAAAGAAATCCATCTCCCAAGAGAACCACTAGGAAAGACAATTTACCAAGCTATTGGAAGAAAAGAAAAATTAGATAAGCTTGCATTATTAGAATTTGATTTACCTTGGTCTGACGTTACAAAAGTAAATCGAGAACAGCTTAGTGAAAAAATTGAGGTTCTCGAAAATCTGGCAGTTCAATCGAATGTTTTTGATAAAAAAAATACCCACCCATGGCGGGGATTTATAGTTAAAACTGAGCAGCCAACATCATCAGAGGTAATTAAGAAAAATTTGCAAATAATTACAAATAATTTTGAGGATATTAAAGATTCTTTAAAAGAATTAACTGACCTATTAATCCCTGTAGAATCGGAGTTCCAATTAAGTAACTTGAAGGCTCTATTAGAAGCTCTGAATTCGCTAGCAATAACTGATGGGTTGCCAAAGGGTTGGATATCTAAAACAGGGGAAGAATTAAAGGACTTGGAAGATTTGTTTGAATCGGCAACAAATAAATCTGCAGAATGTCAAGCTCTAAGTAAGGAATATAAAAAGATTACATCTCTCTCAACGAAAGAATTATCAAAATTATTAAATCCGATTAAAGGGCAATTTGCATCATGGACGCGTGTTATTAATCCTAATTTCTGGAAGTGGAAATCTTCTATTCGTCCACAATTTACAAAAGATGCAGACACTTCCTATTCGGCCTTGAGTTCTTACTTGAAAATGGCTAGTGCTCTGGGAGCAATAAATGATTGGTTTAACACGAATAGTAAAATACTTACAGAATACGTTAGTGATCCCAATTTAAATTCAAAACTATTAAGAGATCAGATTGTTCATTTCAGAACAGCACGGGAATTACAGTTAGCGATTTCACAAAATATTATTAAAAAGCCTAAAAAGGAGATTTTAAACATCACACCTGATTATCATAAAAGTATTTCAAGAATATTAGAAATAATTAACAGCAATGATCTTGAATCTGCTATCGTGTCAATTGAATCCAATTGGTCGAATGGATTTGTTGATGGAAAAAATGTCGAGGCTTCAGTATTTTCTTCGGTTATCACTAGGTGTAAAGAAGTACTAACGTCCACCCAGAAGATGCATGAATGGATCGTACTACAATCGCTGATTTCCAAGTGCGAAAATTTAGGCTTGTCTAATTTTCTGTTGGCGTCGGAAAAAATCGGAGTTAATGATGCACCTGAGATTTTTGAAAAAAGATTTTATTCACAATGGATTGAGACTTTTCTCAATACTGATCCTGCGTTATTAGAATTTACGGGCTCTCTTCGCGAAGAAAAAATCAATCAGTTTAAAGATTTAGACAGGAGATTGCAGGTTTCTATGCTAAAACGTATTCGATATATGGCATCTGAACCTGCAAGAAGTGTAATAGGGGCTCAAAGTAACTTTGGCAATGGAGGAGAGGTTGGAATTTTACGAAAGGAATTACAAAAAAGAAAGCGTATAAAACCTCTACGTAAATTGTTTAATGAAATACCGCATGTACTACAAGCTCTTAAACCTTGCATGTTAATGAGTCCTGTGTCCGTATCGACTTTTCTGAAGCCTGGAAGCGTTTATTTTGATCTTGTAATTTTCGATGAAGCGTCTCAATTACCTACACCGGAAACGATCCCCTCTATATTACGCGGAAAACAAATAGTCGTGGCAGGAGATGAAAATCAATTACCGCCAACTTCTTTCTTTTTAGCATCGTCCATATTTGAAGAAGAAAGTGAATTAGACTCTTCAGAAGAATTTGAGCCGTTAGAGTCTTTACTAGATGACTGTATTGCAATTGAACCAGTATTTCAGAAAAAACAAATCGTTTGGCATTATCGAAGCAAGGATGAACGTTTAATTCAATTTTCCAATCACTATTTTTATAAGACTCTTATCACATTTCCTTCGTCAACAACAAGCGATGAAGGAAGAGGTGTTCACTTAGCTTATACGGAAGATGGAACTTGGGATCGTGGGCGAAGCAGAACAAACAGAATTGAAGCCAAACGAGTAGCTGAAATCGTGGTGGAACAATTTAAAAAATATCCTGACCGTTCACTAGGTGTCGCGTCAATGAATGCTAGTCAGAAAGAGGCTATTGAGAGTGAACTTGATGAATTGATGTCTAATAAACCTGAGTTGCAAGCCTTGCTGGATACAAATCGGCCAGAACCGTTCTTTGTTAAATCATTAGAAAATGTTCAAGGAGACGAAAGAGATACAATTATTATTTCGATCGGATATGCTAAAACTCCTACCGGTGCTCTAAGTCTTAATTTTGGTCCATTAAATAGCGAGGGTGGATGGCGAAGATTAAATGTATTAGTTACTAGAGCCAAATGGCAATTATTTTTAGTTACAAGCTTACGTAGTCATGAATTAAGCGCGATTAATCCATTAAATAAAGGTGCCATTATGCTTCGGAATTATATTCAATATGCTGAACAGGATGGAAAACTTCCGCCCGATCTGGTAACAACGACTCAGAATGAAACTAATGATTTTGAGGATTCTATCGCAGCGGCTCTTCGCGATAGAGGTCTTATTGTTGATGAACAAGTGGGAGCTAGCGAGTATCGTATTGATCTTGCTATTCGTGATTCAAGAGATAAAAATCGATACATTATGGCCGTAGAATGCGATGGCGCTACCTATCATCATACCAAAACTGCGCGTGATCGAGATATGCTACGTGAAGGAGTTTTGCGAGATCAGGGTTGGAAGATTTATCGTGTTTGGTCCACAGACTGGTTCAGAGATCGCGAAGAAGCTCTTAAAGGCATATTATCAGGATTAGAAGCAGCAAAGAGAACACCTGCAAAAGAATCTGTACAAGCCACACCAATAATTCATGACACAGATAAGCCAGAGAAATTATTGAATAATGATTCAGCCACAGAGAGAGCGTCGTCAGTTCACGACAGAATATATAAGTTAGGCATTCCTTACCAAAAATATACTTTGTCTAATAATATGAAAAAGAATTCTAGAGAATTATTAAATAAGAATGGCACTGTTCAATTAGCAGAGGTTATTGCTAGTATCGTTAAATATGAGTCTCCAATACAAATAGATATAATTATTGAGCGCCTGAAAGAGATATATGGTGTAAGTCGGGCTGGAGCTAATATACAAAAAAACGTAAATTATGCAATAGAAAGTTCAACACGGTGGTCAAATTTAATAAACCGAGCAGGATTTATATATAGAAACGGAGATAAGATTGATGAATTTAGAATTCCTGCACAAGGGGTAGCGAGAGGCCTAAATCACATTGCACCCGAAGAAATTGAAAACGCAATATTATATTTAGTTGAGGATCAGTTTGGTTTTGCACGAGAGAGTCTTCCTAAAGCAATTTTGGAAGTTTTCGGTATAGGTAAGAATAGAGCAGAACCTACTGAAGTTATAGAAACAGCTGTCGATAGACTTATTAGCGGAAGAAAGTTGAATTTGAGCGGTCACACTTTATATCTTAGCTAAATTTAGTTAGTCAGATTTTTAGAATATTATATGATGTTGTCATATTGTAGATATAGTAGAGACACAGCTTTTTTATAAAAACAGAAAAGAAAAAAGGCAAGAAACTTTGGGGTGGTATAGCAATTTTTGTTAATGGAAGTTGGCGCTATAACGATGATGAAACCTACACCTATGATGAAACCGATTTAAGTAAGTGGGAATTATTGAATATTTAAGGATTATATATGGAAAACAAACGGAAACATTTGGAATTTATTCAGGCAGTCCTCAGTAGAATGGCTGGCAATTTGTTTTTCTTGCGGGGATGGACAATAACATTGATTGCCGCATTGCTTGCATTGTTTGCAAAAGGCACTAATTCTAATTACATCGTCTATTTTCTTATCGTTTTAACTTTTGTTTTTTGGATTTTGGACGGCTATTTTCTCTCTCAAGAACGCTTATACAGGGATTTATATAATCATGTGAGAAAGCTAAAAGAGGGAGAGATAGATTTTTCAATGGATACAAGCGAATATAAAAAATACAAGAAAAATACCTTGATATACTCAATGTTTTCCTCTACGCTTCTAATTTTCTATCTGCCCTTGATTATCGCCGCGTTAGTTATTACGGATTTGATAAAATAAAAATATGGCAAAACAGGTATTCTTCAGTTTTCATTACGATGATGTAAAGACATTTCGTGCAAATGTTGTAAGAAATCATGGTTTTACAAAAGAGAATGGTCAGGAGGCAGGATTTTTTGATGCCTCAATTTGGGAAGATGCAAAATTACACGGTTCCGATTCAGTAAAACGACTTATAAATTCAAATCTTGATGGTACAACCGCTACCTGTGTCCTTATTGGTACAAATACTTGGAATAGGCGTTGGGTTAGGTACGAAATATTAAAAAGTTATGATCGAGGAAATACACTTTTTGGCGTTCATATCAACAGCGTACCCGATAAAAATAGACAGACTTTTTTTGCAGGGGCAAAATCCGTTTGATTTTCTAGGTTTTGTAATAAGCGAAGACGGGAGGAGACTTACCTATTACGAACACGACGGAACAAACTGGAAGATTTATCAAGATTTGCCGTCCAAGATAACCAGTTTTGATAGACAACATTGGAGCAAGGGCTTCAAGTTATCTAATTGGGTTCCGTGCTATGACTGGACAAGTGGAAATGGATATAACAATTTTGCAACATGGTTAGAAAACTCTAAATAATATAGCAAGAAAAGTATTTTTCATTGGCGTTTTAACCATCTGACTTCCACTCCACACCGTTAATGCTGGCTTTTTTGAAAAGTTGTTGAAGTCTTTTTACTTCCTTTTTTCCAGCTAATCACGGAGTTACCTTATAGAGTTATTCTGGTTGTGGATAGGAGGTGATGATTATAAATGTTACCTCTTGATGTGATTAGAAAATATTATCCTAATTTATCGGATGAAGATTTGAAGAAAATACAAGTATTTGTCTATGAATTATGTTGTGGATTGATGCAATATTTTTATGGAAATGATTGGGAGAAAGATAGTGACGATCTCGATTTAAAAAATAAAGAAGGTTGATATAACAATCCAAACATGAGTTCGAATCCCGATGGGGTTGTATGTTTTAAGACTATTTTAAACCAATTTTCCTGACAATTTTGAGGCTAAAAGTCTCTAAAAACACAAATATCATTTGGTGACGCCAGTGGGATTCGAACCCACGATTACAGGGATGAAAACCCTGTGTCCTAACCGCTAGACGATGGCGCCATTCACAGTTGCGATTAACTTTTCAACCGCCACTACCCCCGACGAATTCATTCATGCGAGGATTCTCGATCCCGATATATCGGAACAGGAACAACCGCGGCAGGTTACGCCGTTTATTATAGACCACTACAAGCTCTAATACAATTTATTTAAGCTTGTTTCTTATTCCCTCTACTACATCTTTTGCGCTACTCTGACCTCCAAGACCAAAGGCAATTCCGCCGGCTATTGCGAGCATTGCAACTAAACCGGTAAAGAGAATTCTTATAAGATCAGACGCAACACCCAGCTGGCTTAATGCGGCCAAAATCACAAATATACTAATTGCCCATCTACTAATAGACGCAACGGTTCTTGCTGTTTCTGTCGACAAACCTTTAGTAGAAGCAAGTATTACATCGTGTGCAAGCCTTGCAACAACAAATCCTACGAGGATTATTATTACCGCAACAAAGACATTTGGCAGATATAATAGGACTTGGCTTAACACTACATCAACTCTTGGTAATCCCCAAATATCTGCCGTGGGAAGCAGAAAAACTATTATAACAAACCATCTTACAATCTCTGCTAAGATGCCAGACCAAGAAAATTCGTCTTTTGCTTCCGGGACTCCGTATTTTTTAAGAAAGGCTTCAACTTTTAATGCCTTAAAAAGTTCAAGGACTAGTTGTTTTAAAATTGAAGCGATAATGATACCTACTAGAAGAATTATGAGTCCGAGGACGAATTTTGGAACGAATGCTGCGACTGCTACAAGACCTGCATTGATAGAGGTAACTAACGTTTCCCCTATGTTAATCATTTTTCACCTCCTTTCATCACGGGTCTTTTATTAGTCTATATATATAAGATTGCCTTGTCAAGTTATATCTGGCTTGCTATAATTTTAATAGTGGGTAAGATTTATTACACCTATGTTTTGAAAAGCAGTAAAGACAATAAGCTATATATTGGTCATACAAACAATCTTAAGAAACGACTGGTTGAGCATAATAAGGGAGTTGTTGATTCAACCAAATCAAGAAGACCATTAAAATTAATTTACTACGAGGCATGCTTAAGTGAAATAAAATCAATCAAAAGAGAAAAATACTTCAAAACTGGATTTGGTAGGAAATTTTTAAAAACTAGAGTATAATATGTCGATTCTCGCTTCTTGTTTGCAGAAGGGGCCCGCCCGTCACGCAAGACAAGCTTGCGAAGACGTTGCGGACGGGCCGATAGCTCAACGGCAGAGCAAAAGCCTTTTAAGCTTTTGGTTCTGGGTTCGAATCCCAGTCGGCTCACCAAGCTCAGCTTGGTGATTATCGAGCTCAGCTCGATCACCAACTATTTAAAAGAGCAGAATTATCTGGCTCACATATAATGTATTGCGTCTATATTCTTTTTTCCGAAGTAGATAGTCAACTCTACACAGGTTTTACGGATAATCTTAAATCTCGTTTTAAAGCACATACTAACGGATTTGTAAAAGCAACCAAACACCGGCGTCCGCTTAAACTTATTTATTACGAAGCATATACGAAAGAATTTGACGCAAGAAGAAGGGAAAAGTATTTGAAAGGCGGTAATGGAAGAGATCAATTAAAGATTCAACTTAAAGAAATTCTTGCAGAACTCAACTACAAAAATCTATAGTCTGGAACCCCAGCGGGATTCGAACTAATTAGTTTATAATAGAAAATAAGTTTTATGCTTAAATCTTTTGGCCTAGTTGATAATATTTGGTTTGATAAATCGGTTATATTCCCTACACGTCTTACTGATAAATATATCATTCATGATCTATATGGTGGAAATTTTACTTTTAAGCAGCAGTTAAGAGAGTGGGAATTATCCCATAATAACTCTACTGGAAGATACCCCTACGTCATAGAAGCAAGAAATGAGTACGAAAGAAAAAATCATAATTCTGTATATTATGCGTTAAAAAATTTAGTCTCACTTATGAGGCTAATTAAATACAACAGAGTATATCTAGCTCATATCGTTAGCTTTGAAAACAACTCTGTCACCATGAGCACTTCAACTGATGATCCAAGACCATCAAATTTTTTAGGAAAAGACGAGGAAATTACAAAGCAGGATTTAAAAAAAACAGAACTGATCGTAAATATATTGAGGAGTCCCCTTATAGGGAAGAAAAATTTAAGAATCTTGAGGTCTTTAAGTTTCCTGGACTCAAGTTCCTGTTCAGGAACATTTGAGAGAAAAGTAGTAGAGTTATTCATTTCGCTTGAAAGCCTTTTTACTACAAGTCACGAGGAAGTCACATATAAATTATCAAGCCGTATGGCTTGGTTGAGTCGGCCTTCAAATCTTATAATGAGAACAAAATTGTTTAATGAGATCAAGAAAGGCTACAATATCAGAAGCAACATAGTTCATGGTAAGGCATTTATAGAATCAAAAGACCTTCCGTTAATACAAGAAATACACAGCAGGACTAGAGATATTATTTTAAAGATTGTCTTTGATAAAAAACTCTTAACTATATTTACCTCAATAGACGAGCATCTCAATTCTTATTTTAACAATATCGTAATGGGTAACCGTTAAGGCTATTAGTAGTTAAGCTACTTTGTCGACTATTTTTATCCCTTACTAAGTACACTCAATTCTTGTATAATACTTTTACCGAATGATCTCGGTGGTGAAAGTACCCATTCGGCTCACTTCGTTCACTCAGGGCAGGCCTTACTGTTAGGGAGCGAATGATGGAATACTTTAGGTAGATTCATCTTAGCCACAAGGATCGTAATCTTATTCCCTCCAGTTCAACTCGAGCCGGAGGTGTTTTTATGCTACCATTGGGTATATGGCATGGAAAGTTTTATTCTTTCAAACAGCAAGAGGTGATTCTCCTGTAAAAGAATTCTTGCAGGAGCAGGATAAGACAACATACATGAAACTTATCCATGCAATAGAACTTTTGGAAAATGGCGGTCCTTTCTTGAAGCCACCTTACATTAAGAAGTTACAAAATAAGTTATATGAATTACGAATATCTGGAAACGCTGCCATTAGAATCTTTTATACAATCATCAATGGCGAATATTATTTACTTCATGCATTTAAAAAGAAAAGCCAGAAAACACCTAGCAAAGAAATCAAAATAGCCCTTGACAGAATGAGAGAATTAGTATAGCATATATGCGATATGATCAAACCCAAAGACAGAAAACATTTAGATTTTTCAGTTTGGAAAAAGGAAGTTTTAAAAGATCCTGAGCTTAAAGCAGAATACGATCGCCTCCAGCCAGAATATGCTGTAATTCAAGCTATCCTTGATGCGAGGGTTAAAAAAGGAATAACTCAAAAAGATCTAGCACAAAAGATTGGGACAAAACAGTCTGTTATCTCGAGACTAGAATCTGGCAGAGCAAATCCGTCAGTAGCTTTTCTTAAAAAACTAGCTCAAGCCTTAAACTCTAATCTGGAAATTAGATTTACTAACTTTAAATAATCTTGCTATACTTTATTGTACATCTTTTAGACCAAAAGTGTAGGCAAATTCAGAGTTTAGACCGTCCTGATGGAATAATTTGAAAAACTCCTACAGTCTGTTTAAGGTACTAAGCTGATCACACTTCGGCAAGGACATTCGGTTGAGCTCAGTCGAAAACATCAGTGCAAGCTAATTCATTAAGCCTTAGCTTTTAATGAATCTTTAATTTTTTGTCTTAAAACATCTATGCTCTCCGAATTATAAAGAGAATAAGTAAGCACTTCTTTTTTCGTCTTTTTAAAAATAGATATTATTTCTTTTAGTTTTTTTTCACTTACCAAATCTGTTTTAGTTATAAGAATAATTTCCGGCTTGTTAAGAAGTAACGGGTTAAATTGTTTAAATTCGTTTCTAACGGTTTCATATATCTTTTTAGGATTTTCCGCTGTTGCATCTATGCAATGAATTAATATTTCAGTTTTCTCAATGTGTTTTAAAAATCCAATTCCCAACCCCTTTCCTTTTGATGCCCCTTCTATCAAACCGGGGATATCTGCAATTGCATAATTTTCAAACATTCCTATATTAGGTTCAAGAGTTGTAAAAGGGTAATTTCCGATTTTAGGAGTAGCATTGGTTAAAACCGCAAGCAGGCTGCTCTTTCCTGAATTGGGAAGTCCGATAAGTCCAATTTGAGCAATAATTCGGAGTTCCAAAAATAATTCTTTCTTTTCTCCGATTGTGCCTTCTTCGGCAAATTGGGGAGACTGATTTGTTGAGGTTTTAAATTCTGTGTTGCCCCTTCCTCCTTTTCCGCCGCGGGTTATAAGAATAGAGTCGGACGAGCTTGTTATTTCGTAAGCTATATGATTTCCCAGATCTGTAATTCTTGTTCCGAGAGGCACGAAGATTGTTTTATCAGGAGCATTTTTCCCATATAAATTTTTACGTCTTCCTGGTATTCCATCCTCTGCGGTAATTTTTTTCCGATATCGGAATTGACGAAGATCAGTAATATTATTTGAACCTTGAATATATATACTTCCTCCGTTGCCTCCGTTGCCGCCGTCCGGTCCTCCTTTAAACTTCTGAGCATTCCTAAGAAAAGTTGCAGCTCCATTTCCTCCGTTTCCTGCTTTAACTAAAAGATTAATATTATCAACAAGCATGCTGATATTGTATCATTTAAATTCCTTTAAAAATTGTCTTATTTTTTTATTAAATCGTACTTGAATTTTAGGCAAAGTTTTGGTAAAATTAGCTTCGTAGATATCTCTTATTATGATTTTTAAGTGGCTAATAAAATTAAGACAGTTGGTTTGGCGATCAAAAAAGTTTGTATATGTTGCTATTGGTGACAGTACGGTCGAGGGTATCGGTGCAAGCGACTCTTCAAAGTCCTATCCGGCATTGGTTTTTGAGAAAATAAAAAAGGAGAAAAAAAGAGCCTATTTTTACAACTTGGGAAGGGGCGGAGCGAGAATTAAGGATGTGGTTGAATTACAACTTTCAAAAACTGTTGAATTAAAACCTGATCTGGTAACGATCTCAGTTGGAGCAAACGACTTGCGTCATAGAACAAAATTGAAACACTTCGAAAATGACTTCTTTGAGCTAATCAATACACTTAAAGAAAAGACAAAAGCTAAAATTATCATCAGCAATATTCCTGATGTTTCTGTTGCACCTTCCCTGTCGATGCTGGTTAGGTTTTTGTCAAGATTTGTAACAGGAAGATTTAACAGAATTATCAATGGGCATGCCAAACATTTTAAGTGCATCCTCATCGATATTTATACGGGCAGCAAAATATACGGCCGAAAGTATACAGGGTTAATTTCTACAGATGGGTTGCACCCATCAGACAAGGGATATGCCCTTTGGGCAAACGCAATTATTGATCACCTTTAAT
>JBBTYY010000070.1:0-2640 GCA_038061615.1 Patescibacteria group bacterium
TATTAAACGCTCCCGATCTTATAAAATATCAAAATACAATCTACCGGGAAGTAGCACCATAACCTAAGTCAAAAGTCAAAATGCAAAATGCAAAATTACAATTCAAAATTCAAAAATGTTTTGGATATTAGAGTTTTGTATTTGTGGTTTTGAATTTATTTGGGATTTGTAATTTTGAATTTGTGATTTTAATCGAGGATGGAGATTTCTTCTTCAAGCTCGATTCCATATTTATTTCTTATAGTCTTTTTTATTTTACTTATTAATTCCAAAACATCTTCCGATGTTGCATTACCAAGATTTACGATAAAATTAGGATGTTTTTCCGATACCATTGCTCCTCCTGCTCGCTTTCCTTTTAAACCCGCTAGTGCTAAAAGTTTTGCAGTCGGCAGAATTAGAAAAGGATCATTTTTTATTGAGTCTTTCAATTGTTTTAATAGTTTTTGAGGAACTTTCTCTAAAGAAATATTCTTGAATATACTTCCTATGTTTGGGTATTCAAGAGGATGGCGGTTTTTCCGATACTCAATTTTTTCCTTAATTTTTTCTTCGATTCTGTTTTTACTACCTTTTTTAAAACTCAAAACCGCCTCAATTATAATCTCCCTTGCTTCCGCTCCCTGACCCCCTGACTCTTTCTCACTCTGACTCGCCTCGTTGAAGCTTTGGCGAAGCGGGCTCTTAAAAACGCTTGATCTGTATTCGAACTTACAATCTCTTAAGCTTCTTTTTTTTATTTGTTGAGTTTTTATGCCGAGACTCGTAACCTCTGCTATATTATCTTTAATTTCTCCCTTAAATGCTCCGGCATTCCCCCGGATTGCTCCTCCCAGCGTTCCGGGCAAACCTCCTGCCCACTCAAGACCGGACAGCGAATTTTTAATGCAGAAGGCAAGCAAATCCTCCATTAGAACTCCCGCTCCAACTGAAAGAAAGATATTAGGATATTGAGATATTAAGATATTGAGTGATTTTGCCTTAATATCTTTTTCACTTAATATCTCTATATCTTTACCTTCTAGTATCTTCATATCTTTTATATTGTTGTGAATAACAAGACCATCAAAACCTTTATCACCTATTAAGACATTAGTCCCTGCCCCGAGAATAAAAATTGGCAGAGTTTCTGAAATCTTATTCCATTTTGCAAAACCTTCTTTTAGTTCCAAAAGACTGGAAACTTCCAGAAAATATTTTGCTCTGCCTCCGATTTTATAATTACTGAAATTTTTTAAAGAAACATCTTTTTGAATAGAAACCATAAACTTAGCAACTAGCGATTAGCGATTAGCAGGTAGAGATTTTAATTTTACTTTTGAAACTGATTTACTAGTGGCTAGTTGCTAATGACTAGCTTTTTATTTTACCAACATTTCTATAGCTTTTTCAAGTTGAGAATCGCGGGCTTGGTCTTTTGAATCAAGCGATACCGGTATATCCGCAGACAAACCTTTTCCGTTTACCCAGATTCCGTTTGGTGTTAACCATTTTGCAATTGTTACATGAAGACCTGCTCCGCTGCCCAAATCCTCTGCCTGCTGTATTGTACCTTTTCCAAAAGATGTCTCTCCTACAAGCTTCGTTCTTCCATTATCTTTTAGGGCTCCTGAGACAATTTCGGAGGCAGAAGCGCTTCCTTTATTTATTAAAATCACAATAGGAGTAGTGAGAAATAATCCTCTTCTTGATGCTCTAAGAGTGGATTTTTCTCCTGCCCCAGTCTCTTGTATTACAACCGGCGTCCCCTCTTTTAGAAATTCCGATGCTATAAAGACAGCATCTGTTAAATACCCTCCCGGATTATTTCTAAGATCAAGAACTATACCTTTAAAATTCGGGTTGTTTGCAACTTTTAAGTTGAGGTTATTAACAAGAGCGAGCCAGTCTTTATTTGTGCTGTCTCCAAATTGGGAAAGTTTAAGATAGATAACTTCATCATTTTCCGCAGCTTTAAGTATTGAATTTATTTTAATCTTTTCAACATCTTTAACTTTTTTTATGAAACCGTCTATGCTTTTTACAACAATTACATCTCTTGTAATTTTTATATCCTGCGGATTTTTACCGTCCTTGTGAAGAACCGAAAGCGTAACGCCGGTTCCCTTAGGACCTCTTATTTTACCGACTGTCTGGGAAAGCGTCCAGCCTTGCGTTGATTCTCCATCTACCTTTAAAATCGTATCGCCTGCTTTTATTCCGGCCTTTTGCGCAGGACTATCGGAAAGGGGTGAAATGATAATAATTTTTTTATCCTTTATTCCAAGCTCTGCCCCGATTCCCTGAAATTGTCCTGCCAGCCCTTGCTTAAAATCATTATTTGAGGGAGGAGGAAGATAAATCGTATACGGATCTCCGATACTCTCAACCAATCCCGATATCGCGCCATTTAACATTTTAGAAGGATCCAGTTTGGATTTATCATAGTAATTATTTTCAAGACTTTGCCATACCGCCCAAAAGTTGGAAAAATCCAGGGAAGACAGGGAAGGCGGAGGTTCTTTACTTGATATTGACAAAACGGGTTTATAATTTTTCCAGTCTAAGGAAATTTTATTAACTCCAAAATAGTATCCTCCGAGAAAGGCTATCAGAATAAGAATTATGAATTGGAATCCTTTTACTCTATCTTTCATATGG
>JBBTYY010000070.1:2740-5406 GCA_038061615.1 Patescibacteria group bacterium
TAAGTTTCCCGGGCAATAAACGGCAAAAGAGCCAGATGCCTTGCCTGTTTTATATTTTTTGAGAGTTCTCTCTGATGTTTAGCGCAATTTCCGCAGCGAGATCTTGGAATTATTTTATTGCGCTCGGTTAAAAATCTATTAAGAACCTGTATGTCTTTAAAGGAAGGCTCCTTTTTTTCCTTGCAGAAATAACATACTTCTTTTCTTTTGGGTTTACGAATTTTTATTCTTTTCTTTGCCATAAATTAGCAACTAGTGGCTAGTGACTAGCAACTAGATAGAATACAATTCTAACAATTTCTCTGAGGTTTGACAACTGGTAAATCTAGCAACTAGTTGCTAGTGGCTAGTGGCTGGTATTAAAATGGGATATCATCCGGAGTAATTTCTTCATCCAAGGGTTTGTCGGGCTCTTCAGAAGATTTAGCTTCTTGTTTTTTAGATTTTTGCCCCGCCTTTGACGGGGTTGATTTTTCACTTGTGGATTTCTTATTTTCTCCGCCTTTCACTTCCTTCTCCGGCTCCTCTTCCATTTTTACTTCCTCAGGTCTTCGACTGTCAAGCAAAATCATATCGGAAATAACTATCTCGGTTGTGTTTCTTTGAGTCCCGTCTTGAGCGTTCCAGGATCTTGTGACGAGTCTTCCTTCCACATAAACTTTTCTGCCCTTTACCAAAAACTGGCTGCAGATTTCTGCCAGCTTATTCCACGCTACAATTCTATGAAACTCCGCTTCGTCTTTTTTTTCGCCGGTGTCTGTTGTCCAATTCCGGTTTGTCGCAATACTAAAAGAACAAACTGCTGTTCCGTTTGGAGTATATCTAAGCTCCGGATCGCGTGTTAAATTACCGATAAGCTGTGCTCTGTTTAAACTCTTAGCCATTTTTTCATAATGTCATTCTGAACGAAGTGAAGAATCCCTGCCTACCGGCAGATCTAGATCCTTCGGCTACGCCTCAGGATGACAACTTTCTCTTAGGATTTTCTAAGCAATAAATGCCTTAGTATATTATCGTTTGTTATTAATTTTTTCTCAAAATCTTTTGGAAGCTCTGCCTTTAGTTCAAAAATCCAATTGAGATAGTACCCTGCGATTTCCTTCTTAATAGAATAAGCAAGAGGTTTTTGCCCCCACTCATCTCCTTTTACAATTTTTAGCTCAGGCAAAAGACTTTTTATAGTTTCTAAAAGTTTTTTTCGATTTTCCTCCGAAAGCGAGGTCTTAAGAATCAAAACCAATTCGTAAACTCTCATTACCCACTAATCCTAGCATAATCAAAAATAAAAAAGCAAGCCCTATTTAGATTGACTATTACTATAGGTTTTGATATAATCCCCGCATGAATAAGCAATTGAGAAGCCCGGAGATTCCACAAAAATTAGACGCGTTAATAGTTTTGGGAATGAATATTGGAGTGGATTGGACACCTGATGATATAAGAAAACAAAAATTTCATTTAAGTCCCCGTTCAAGAACAAATGTCTTAGCATCTGGAATTCTTTTTAAAGCGGGTGCCTCGGACAGAATTATTTTCTCAGGCGGAAGGACCGCTGGAAAAAATACCCCTTCCGAAGCAGAAGCTATGAAAAGACATCTTTTGAGAATTTTTCCAAGTATTCCTGAAAATGCTATAATTTTAGAAGAAAACTCGTTAAGCACTTCTACTAACGCAGAGGAAGTAAAAAGAATAATGGAGCAACAGGGACTAAAAGAAGTTGGATTGGTTTCAGCTGGATTTCATCTCAAAAGAGCAAAATATCTTTTTAAACAAGCAGGAATTTCTCTTGATCCCCATAATGTTCTTGCAGCCGAGGAAATCTTAAGACAAAGAAGGCCCGGATACGTAGAAGGATATTTGGAATCGGATTTAATCGGCAAAGAGAATACAAAAGAAAAGATAGCTTACCTTATACAAAGACTTCCTTTGGCCTCTCAGTTATTAAATTTTGTTACCCGCTTTACCAGAAATCCAAACAGAAATTAATTCCCAATTTTAAATTCGACTACATCCCCATCCTTCATCACGTAGTCCCTGCCTTCAAATCTTGATTTTCCGTTTAATCTTGAACCCTTCCATCCCCCGTTTGCAACAAAATCGTCAAATGAAACAACTTCTGCTTTTATAAACTTTTTCATAAAGTCTGTGTGAATAACTCCCGCCGCTTCAACCGCGTTTGTCCCCTTTTTGATAGTCCAGGCGCGCACTTCCTTCTCCCCTGCTGTTAAAAAAGAAATTAAATTAAGAATTTTATAACCTTTTTTAATAACTCTTTCCAATCCCGATTCTTCCAAGCCCAAAGATTGCAAATAATCTTTTTGCTCATCTTCGGAAAGTTCCGAAAGTTCACTTTCTGTCTTAGCACTTACCGGAATTGTATCTTCGTAGTAGCTTTCTTTTAAAGCACCTTCATCAACATTGGCAACAATAAACATCGGTTTCATGGTTAAAAGCTGCAAGCTTTTTGCCGCTTCTTTTTCCTCTTCTGAAAGCGTAACGTCTTTTGCAAGTTTTCCTGAGTTTAAAGCTGTTTTAAGTTTTCCGACAGCAGTCCAGCGTAATAAATCTTCTTTCGTAGGATTTTTTTTGGGTTCTCTTTGATTTTCCAAAGTCTGCAAATCCGCCAAAATTAATTCCGTATTAACCACTTCAAAATCTGATTTTGC